>JBAVWD010000434.1:0-28750 GCA_049697655.1 Anaerolineae bacterium
TCGGGTTCCGTCATGGCGATCACTCCCAGCTTCTCTCCCCTGATGGCCGGTGCAAGCAGGCGCTGCTTCTGCTCCTCGGTGCCAAAGCGGTAGACAAAATCCGTGCCCATCAAGCACTGCATGGCCACAGTGGCAGCCAGACTCATAGAGCCCCGGGCCAACTCCTCGCACATGAGGGTGAACATCACGTTGTCGCCCTCGGAGCCGCCGTACTTCGCAGGGTACCGTATTCCCAGATAGCCGAGTTCAGCCGCCTTCTGGAACAAAGAGGCCGGGAACTGCCCCTCCTCGTCAATCCGCGCGGCAGCCGGCACAACCTCTTTGTCCACAAACTCCGCTACGCTTCGCCTGAGGAATTCCTGTTGTTCGCTGAAGCAATGGCCCACACCAATCTCCCGCTACGGGCAGCCACTAGATGACCCCCGCCTCCTTGAGCCCCCTAATCCTCTTCCGGTCATAGCCCAGAACGCCACCGTAGATCTCCTCGTTGTGCTCACCCACGCGCGGCGGAAAGGAGAGTCTCATGCCGCAGGACTCCAGGTATGGAGTAATAACTGGGGTCGGTGGCAGGAACACCTCGGTGCCAGTACGCGGATCCTTCGCCGTGATCATCTTGTCCTTGATGAGAGGATCTTCTATCACGTCCTCAATGCGACACACAGTGGAGATAGGAACCGTGATACTGTGGAACAGTTTGATCAGATCCTCGGTGCTCCAGGCTCTGGTAATCTCATTGATCTCCTCATTCAAGCGCTCCACATCTGCTATCCGCCCGGCGTTGGTCCTGCGCTCCTCCCTGTGAAGTGCCTCGAAGCCTGACAACTCGGTCATGGCCTGCCATTGCCTGTCGTTGCCCACCGCGATGTACACATAGCCATCTGCGGTCTCGTAGACAGAAACTGGGGCGAAGAACTCGTGGGTATTCCCTCGGCGCGTGATTGTAGCGCCGAAGCTCTTGGTGAGCATGATCGGATTCACCTCCCAGGAGACCAGGCTCTGAAACATGGAGATATCCACGCGCGAGCCTTCACCATTAGCCTCTCGGAGGTACAACGCTCTCATGATCTGCCCGTAGCCTTGCTCGCTGGCCCCCAGGTCAGCCATGGGCAGCCCAAACACCTGTGGCACGCCATCGCGTTCACCAGTCAGATCCATGATCCCAGCCCGCGCTTGCAGGATAGGGTCATAAGCCGCTTCATTGCTGTCCGGCCCAAAGCCAGTCATGCCCACCCAGATGATGTCGTCCTTGATCGCCCTCAGATCCTCGTACCCTATCCCCAACTTGGGATAGTTGCGCGGCAACTGATTGGAGGCGAAGATGTCCACGTCGAGCATGAGTATAAGGTCTCTGAGGATCGCCTTGCCCTCGTCGCCACCCAGGTTCAGAGTGATCGCCTTCTTGCCCGCATTGTTGGGAAGGAAATAGCTGTCCATCGCCTCCTCCCCCAAGACGTTGCTGCCCACAAGGCGATTGGGGTCAGCCCGTTCTGGATGCTCAATCCTGATCACCTCCATGCCCTCGGCGGCCAACCTGTAGGTGAGATAGGGCAGGACGGTGGCCTGCTCCATACTCAACACAGTGATCTCGGCGAACAGGTCGTTCATTTCTCCTCCTCGGCCTTAGCTTGCTTCTCCTTCAGGGCTCTCAAGACCTTCTCCGAGGTGATGGGCAGGTCACGAATCCTCACACCGACCGCATCGTAGACGGCGTTGGCAATGGCAGGAGCCGTCGGTATGCAGGCAGGCTCCGCCATGCCCTTGGCCCCGAAAGGCCCCGCCGGGTCGTCCGTCTCAATGATGATGGTTTCGATCTCAGGCATGTCCAGGGCGGTGGGCAGGGAGTAGTCAGCGAAGTTCGGATTGAGCACCTGCCCTTTCTGCACTACCAGTTCCTCATAGAGACCGTAGCCAAGGCCCATGGATATCCCGCCGTGGATCTGACCCTCCACCGCCATGGGATTGATGGCGCGTCCCACGTCGTGCGCGGCCGCGATCTTCAGGACCTTGACCTCCCCGGTCTCGGTGTCCACCTCCACCTCCACAGCCTGGGCGGCAAAGCCGTAGGTAGCCGAGATGTTGCCTCGGAACTCCTTGTCTTGTCTCTCGGTAGGTGGTTCGTACCACCCCCTCGCCAAGACGACATCGCCGTCCGGGCGGAAGTGCTTGCCGCGGACCGTCTTCTCGAACGGAATCCACTCCTCAGGCTCGGCCTTGCGGAAGATCTTGCCCTCTTTCATGTCCAGGTCCTCAACGTCTTCCCCAAGGCCCTCTGCTGCGGCCGCCAGAATCTGCCGCTTCGCATCCGCTGCCGCCAACCGAGCCGAGTTCCCGGCAACGAATGTGGTGCGGCTGGCGTGAGCGCCCACATCCCAGGGTGTAACATCCGTGTCGGTGTTGATGACGGTCACGTTCTCCATAGGGACGCCTAGTTCCTCCGCCACGATCTGGGCCATCACCGTATCTGCACCCTGGCCCATGTCGGTGGATCCAGTGATCAGAGTCACCTTGCCGAAGTCGTCCACCTTGATAGTGCTTCCACAGCCGTCCGATGGGTAGATGCGCGCCCCACCTCCCACGTGGATCATGGAGGCCATGCCCACGCCTCGGTTGCCCGGCCTGGTCCGCTTCTCTTTCCACGACACACTCTCAGCGGCGCGCTCGATGCACTCCGTCAGTGCACAGGTGCTTATCTTGACCCCTTGCCCGGTCACGTCGCCAGGCTGGTTGGCGTTCTTCAACCGCAGCTCCATGGGGTCCATGCCCAGTTCGTGCGCCAGCATATCCACATGGCACTCCACCACGAAGGTGGCCTGCGGATTGCCATACCCCCTCATCGCACCGCTGTAAGGGTTGTTGGTGTAGGCCACTACCACGTCGTACTTGACATTGGGCACACGATACAAGGAAGAGATGGTTAGCATCATCACCAAGGGAGTCGTCGCCCCCCACGAACTGTAGGCCCCATTGTCCAGGATCATGCTCACCTGGCGGGCTGTCAGAGTCCCGTCTGCCTTTGCGCCGCTTTTGATATCGCAGATCACGGGCTGTCTCGTCGGAGAAGAAGTAAACTCCTCCTCTCGACTGAAGGTGATTCTCACCGGACGCCCGGTCTTCTGTGCGAGCAGGACACAGATAGGCTCGAAGGGGTACATATCCAGTTTGCTGCCAAAGGCGCCACCGATGTTGGCCTTGATGACTCTTATCTTGTTGGCAGGGATCCCCAGTGCCATACTCAGGTCGCGCTGGTAAAGGAAAGGCATCTGGGTGGAACTCCAAACCGTGAGGTCGCCAGAGGGGCTGAAACTGGCCAGACAGAAAGAGGTGCCCATACAGCAGTGCGCGACGAAGGGCATCCGGAAGCGGTCCTCGATGACCACGTCTGACTCCTCAAAGCCCTTCTGCACGTCGCCATGGAAGTAAGACTGACGCATCTTCTCCTGGATGTTGTTCGGGGCATCGGCGTGGATCAAGGGCGCTCCGGGCTTCATTGCCTCCTCAGGATCGAATACTCCTGGGAGTTCCTCGTACTCCACCTCGATCAGTTCCAGCGCCTCCAGGGCGGTCTCCTCGTCCACAGCCGCTACCGCCGCGACTTCGTCGCGCACGGAACGAACCTTGTCTGACTTGAGAATAGGGTGGTCACGTGCCCAGCCAATCCTGATGTCTGGTATGTCCGCCGCCGTGAGCACCGCCTTCACGCCAGGCAGCGCCCTGGCCTTGCTGACGTCGATGCGCGCTACACGAGCATGCGCATGTGGGCTCCGGAGGATCTTGCCGTAGAGCATCCGCGGGAGCTTCATGTCATGTCCATAGAAGGTTTGCCCGGTCACCTTGCCAGGTGCGTCCAGCTTCGGTACACGTTTGCCAACGACGGAGAACTCCTCCGACATGCCTATTCCCTCCATCGTCTCCGATCAGTCTGAACTGGCTGCCTTGATGGCTTCCACGATCTTCACGTAGCCAGTGCAGCGGCACAGGTTTCCGGAGATGGCTTCCTTGATCTCATCGTCCGTGGGATGTGGGTTCTTGTCTAGAAGCGCCTTGGCCGACATCAGCATCCCGGGCGTGCAATACCCGCACTGGACAGCTCCATGCTCGACAAACGACTTCTGGAGAGGATGGAGATTCCCGCCGGAGGCCAGGCCCTCGACGGTGTATACCTCGCGGCCTTGAGCCTTCAAGGCGGGCATGAGGCAGGAAGCGACAGGCTGACCGTCCAAGAGCACCGTACACGCTCCGCACTCACCTTCGCCACACGCCTCCTTGGTGCCAATAAGCCCCAGTTGGTCGCGCAGCACATCCACTAGCAACGCGTCAGGCATGATTTCGAGCGCAACCTCTTCGTCATTCAGTCGCATGGTCAGCGTTTCCACCAGTCTGCGCCCCCTCTAGTCTGTCTCGGTCTTGCTCAGCCCTGGGCCGAGGCCACGGCCCGCTCCAAAGCTCGTCTCAGCAAGACCTGCACCATCTCCCGACGATACTCAGCGGAACCACGCACAGGATTCGCGCGTGGCTGAGCCTCCTCACTGGCGATCGCCAGCGCCTGCGCAATGGCTTCCCGGTCCACCGGCATGCCCCGGAGAGCTTCTTCCGCCTTGCGAGCGCGGAAGGGGGTGAGTGCCACTGGACCGACGGCGAGTCGCACGTCTTCGAAGAGTCTGTCGTCCATACTCAGATTGACGACCACAGCAGCATTCAGTATGGGCAGTGACAGGGACCTCCGCTTCGCCAGCCGGGCAAACGCCGAGCCACGCTTTCCGTGCAGAGCGGGAAAGCGCAGGGCCACCAGGATCTCTGCACTGGCATCCACCCTAGATACCCCTGGCCGAACGTAGAGGTCCTCCAGAGGTTCTCGACGAAAGCCATCGCGGCTGACGATCTCGGCCTCCGCACCCAAGGCCAGCAGAGGTATGGCCGTGTCCGCTGCCGGCTGGGCGTTGACAATGTTGCCGCCCACTGTTCCCATGTAGCGTATTTGCGGCGACCCGACCGCTGCGGCACCTTCAGCCAACGCGGTCGCCATTTCTCTCAGCAGGGGCGATGCCGCTATCCGTTCATGAGTTACGCCAGCGCCGATCCTGATCACGCCCCCTTGGTTGTGGATGCCCTTCAGTTCCGCGACACGGCTGACGTCCACCAGGCACTTGACCTTGCGCTCCTTCTTCTTTAACTGCCGCACCAGGTCCGTCCCGCCTGCAATCACCCTCGCCTGGCCGTCATACTCGGCTAGTATCCTCAGCGCTTCCTCGAGCGAGGCGGGAACGATGTACTTCTCCCACTTCATCGCTGCCTCCGATAGCCAGCATCGAATGCCTTCAGATTAACCTCTCTGAACTTCGATGGTGTGATACGCTCGATCGTAGCCCTGATATCGGCGTGAGCGAAGGGCATCTCCGGAACGCTCAGCGCGTATCCGATCAAGGCCAGGTTCGCAGACCGAGGTGACCCGATACTCATGGCCACATCGTCCGCCGGATAGACATGTGCCGCGATGCCGTTGGCCGTTAGGTAACCCTTCACCCCTGGGTCCCAGAAAACCTCGCCAGGGCCATTCACGACACACAGCCCACCGCGCCGCAGGAAGGCCAAAGTGCGATACGCCTCCTGCCAATCAAAGGCCAGGAGCACGTCGCCAGTCCCGTGGCGAACCATGGGGCTCTCGTATGCTCCTATCTTCAGGTGCGAGACGACCGACCCGCCACGCTGGCTCATGCCGTGGGTCTCGGAACCCGCCACGTAGTGACCCAGTGCCAGGGCAGTCTCTGAGAAAATGCTGGTGGCGAAAAGCACTCCCTGCCCTCCCACACCAGCCAGTATCAGTTTCGCGTCCAGCTCACTCTCCGGCTTCAACGATACACCCCTTTGGACAAGCCTCAATGCACACTCCACAATTGACGCAAACCCGACGATCTACCACCACCCGGCCGAGATTCTCGTCCAGAACCAGAGCCGGACATTCGAAGGCGATCTGACAGTACTCGCAGCCGTCGCAGTCCTCCGATACCGTGACGCGCACTGGGTTTTCCTGAAGAGGGCTGGAATCGTACAACACGCACGGACGCTTGGCGATGATCACGCCAACGCCTCCATCGGGTTCCCGCGTGTGCTCGCGTGCGCGCTTGACCAGGGCCTCGAACTCCTTAACATTGTAGGGATCGATCTCTTCGACGAACCTGACCCCGCACGCCTCAACCAGATCCCTGATGGCGACCCTCTGACCCATGTTTCCATCAGCCAGCACGCCTGAGTCGGCGGTGGGCTGCATGCCGGTCATGGCCGTGGTGCTGTTGTCGAGGATCACCAGGACGAAGCGGGCTCCGTTATGGACAGCACTCGAAAGGGCGGTAACTCCAGAGTGCAGGAAGGTGGAATCGCCAATGGTGGCCGCGATGGGCACATCCTTGCCGTCCTGGTGATATGCCTGGTAGAGGCCGCTGGCGATGGTAACCGACCCTCCCATGTCCAGACAGGTGTCCACCGCGTTGAGATTGATCCCCAGAGTGTAGCAGCCGATGTCGCCCGGGTAGATCGCTTTGGACCCCAGGGCCCGCTTCATGCCGAAGAAGGCCGCTCGATGCATGCAGCCGGGGCATAACCGTGGTCGGCGCACGGGCAAACCGAGATCGGCGACCAGTTGAGCCAGGTGGCCCGTATCGATCTCCTGCGGGAACTCGATGCCCAGTTCGCCGGCCTTCTGCGCCAGGAGTTGGCGTATCACCTCCGGGGTCAACTCACCCGCGGCGGGCACCACACCGTTAAGGCGACCCACCACCTTGCTTTTGTCCAGGATTTGCAGCTCGACGACGGCATCCGGCTCCTCGAGGACCAGCACCTGCTCGCAGCCCGCGATGAAGCCCCCCACTAGCTTCTGCGGCAGAGGGTGGGCCGTGCCAATCTTCAGGATGGGGAACCTTCCCTCCAGGTCCCACTCCTTCAATGTGTCTCGTAGGACGGAGTAGCAGCTCCCGCAAGCGATGAACCCCAGCCTGCGATCCTGTCCTGGCACGGAGGTGTTGAGATCGGAGGTCTCAAACTCCTCCCGAATGTTGTCCATCTTCTCATTCAGCTCTTTGTGCAGCTGGAGGCGAAAACGAGGTGTCGCCGCCCAGCGCCCCGGATCCTTCACGAAGTCGGCAGGCCTCTCCAGCGTGGCCACGGGCGCGAACTCGACGTTCTGTCTGGCATGGGAGACGCGGATTGCGGGCCGTAGAATGACCGGCAGACGGTGTCTCTCGGACAGCTCGAAGGCGGACTTGACCATCTCCTTGGCCTCGCGAGGACTGGAAGGGTCGAGGGCCGCCACCTTGGCAAACAGGGCGTAGAATCGAGTGTCCTGTTCCGTTTGCGAGGAGTGAGGCCCAGGGTCGTCGCAGGAGACAATGACGAACCCGCCCTTCACCCCCGTGTAGGCAGAGCTCATCAGGGGATCAGCAGCCACATTGAGGCCCACCTGTTTCATGATTACAGCGGCTCGCTTGCCGGTGTAGCTGGCCGCCAGGGCCACCTCGTAGGCCACCTTCTCGTTGATGCTCCACTCCACGTGTGTGTTGAGGCCCAGCTCCTTCTTGAAGCGCACGACGGCTGGCAGGATCTCCGAGCTCGGCGTACCGGGATAGGACGTCACCACATGACATCCACACTCCACGATACCCCGTGCAATGGCCTCATTCCCAAGTAGTACTTCCTGTCTCGATTCGCTCAAACGACGCTCCCTTTCTCTGGACGCTCCGGACCTGCTGTCATGGTCTTGCCTTGCGGTTCAGCGGCAACGAGCGGTCGTGCCCTCGATGGACATGTCATCAGCCAACGATGACGAAGCGACAATGGGGGTCCCCCTTGGCACGGCAGTGAGTCTCGTCTGAGCGCACGTCCGCACCGAAGATACCAGCCGCCATACCGGCCATCACGCCACGGATCAGGTGACATACGCCTCGATCCGCATCGCCGTACGCCTCCGCGAAGGCGGAGTTCCTGACGAGGACGACCAGTCTCCTCCCCTCCTGGTCGAACTCCTCAACCTCGAAGTCGCCCCACCCGATCTCACGGCCCATGTTGCACATGAAGGCCACGATCTCCTCATCCGAGTAGTGGAAAACGTCCTTGTACTTCTGAGATGATCGCGAGCCCCCAGTGTAGCCCCCGGCCATCATCATCTTGGCCGTCCGGTCCCCGATGGCAGTCTCCACCGCTTTCTGGAAGTCCACCACGGTGTCGGGCCTGATCAGCATGTAGCGTACACCCTTGAAGGTTACAGTGCCCTGGCCTTCGTCGTACTCGAGGTTGTCGAGGATAGAGTTCGCCATGGGGCCCTCACCCCTTCCGGAACTGCTCCGTAGCCTTCTCGTCGATCGCCAATGTCTGAGGGTCGATGACCACGTGGTAATCCTCGCGCGCGCGCTCCAGGGTCACTTTGCCATCCCTCACATCCTGCAGCAGTAGCTCGCGATCTCGCTCCAGGGGATCGCCGTATCCGCCAGCCCCTGGCAACCGCAGGCTGACCACGTCACCCTTGTTGAGAATGTCCAGGCCCTTGGACTTGAGGGGTCTCTCTTGGGCAGTACCCGGGTTCAGCACGAACCTGCCCTTGCTTCCCTCTTTCCCCCCGAAGAGACCAAAGGCACCGAAGCGCTGTCGATCCCCATAGCGGGCCAGGGAAACGTCATCGGTCAGTATTTCGAAGTCGCGACGGACTGCCAACCCACCGCGATACTTGCCCGCTCCTCCAGAGTCGGGGATGAAATCGTATCTCCTAATGCGCACCGGGTACTCCAGTTCGATGGCTTCGATCGGGGTGTTCTTGAAGCGGGCCAGGTGTGAGTCCTGTCCGTCTCGCCCGTCCTTGGTAGGCCTGGCGCCCGCGCCTCCGCCTTGAATGTCGATCAGAACGAAGCGCTTGCCCGTCCTGGGATGGTAGCCGCTGAACCCACAGTTGGTAATCTGGCCGTGGCAACCGGCCTGCACCCTGTCGGGCGCCGCCTTGGACAGGGCCAGCATCATCGCTTCAGCTATTTTCTGAGAGGTGTTGGTCCTGGCGCCCATGGCGCCAGGCATTCGAGGGTTGACGATCAGCCCCTCCTCAGCCTCCACTCTGAAGGGCCGATAGCAGCCCGAGTTTGGCGGCACGTGAGGATCGATGACGGCAATCAGGGCATAGTAGACAGCAGCATGGACTGTAGCTATGGGGCAGTTGATGTTGCCCTTGACCTGTTTCGCAGTGCCCTCGAAATCGACCACCACTTCGTCGCCCTTTTTGTGGATGTTCACCTGCAGTCTGATCGGCTCGTCAGTGAACCCATCGTCATCAATCCAGTCGACGCCGCTGAATGTACCGTCGGGCAGCTTCCTCAGACCGGCGCGGATGCGGCTCTCCGAGTAGTCCAGTAGCATCTCCTGGCACTTGCTGACCACATCGACGCCATATTTCTCAAAGATGTCACGGAGCCTCTGCACCCCCACGAAATCGGCCGAGGCCTGTGCTCGAACATCTCCCAGAGTCTTGTCCGGCACCCGGATGTTGTTCCTGAGTATCCCGAACAACTCAGGGTCCTCCTCCCCTTTCTTGTAGAGCTTGACCATGGGGAAGCGGAGACCTTCGAGGTAGATCTCAGTTAGACCACCAGCGGTTCCGCCCGGCACGGCTCCGCCCATGTCTGAGTGATGGGCGATGCTGCCCGTGAACCCCACCAACTTGCCGTTGTAGTGAGCTGGAGCGAAGGTCACCATGTCCATGACGTGCTGGCCGCCCGAGTAGGGGTCGTTGAACATGATGAGATCGCCTTCGTCCAGGTCCTCTGGCCTGTACTTCTGGACTAGGGCCCGCATCCCCAGCTCGAAGCCAGTCAGGAGCATAGGTGCATGGTGCGCCTGGGCGATGGTGTTGCCATGACGGTCGAAGATCGAGCAGGTCATGTCCTCAGTCTCTTTGATGATCGTCGAGCGTGCCGTCCGCACCAGGGTCCGGCCCATCTCGTCAGCCGCCTGCTCCATGGCGTTGCGTATGACCTGCATAGTTATCGAATCAGCCTTGTAGGCCACCTGATACCTCCTGCGACAGACAAACCGTCGCCGATCTTCTAGGAGAGAGGGATGATGATATTGCCGTACTCATCCACCGTCCCCTTCAACCCCGGTGTGATGACCGTTGTGGAAGCCACTTCCTCGATGAGCGCCGGGCCGCTGACCACGTGACCCGGCTGCAAGAGAGATCGATCGTAGATGGCGGCATCGATAAGCCCCTGCGTGGGGAAGTGCACTAAGCGCGTACCCTTGCGCGCGACCTCGGCGTCCCCATCACCGGTGCCAATGTGGGACAAAGACACCTCTGGCACCCTGCCGATGGCGGCCACGCGAAGGTTGATGAACTCCACCTTCTCATCGACGGAGCCGTAGGCGTAAATGCGGTAGTGCAAGTCGTGAAAACGGTTCACAATCTCCTCGATATCAGCTCCGGTGAAGGAATCCTTGCGAGTCACCGGTGTGCTGATCTCATATGACTGACCTTCGTACCGGAGATCAGCAGACCACACGATCTCGATCTGATCATCAGACACTTTCTGAGACCGCAGTTGTTCCCTTCCCCGAGCCTCCAGCGCCTGGAAGGACATCAGAAGCTCTTCGGGCGCCAGTTCGTCCTCATTCCTGCCAAGTGTGGAGGAATAGTCGTAGCGAGTGTTGGCCACGAGAAGCCCCACCGCGGAGAAGGTCCCAGCGTAGGGCGGGACGACGACCTTCTTCATGTCCAGGTCCTGTGCCAGTTCCACGGCGTGAAGCGGACCTGCCCCTCCGAAGGGCAAGAGTGCAAACTCCCTCACGTCGAAGCCCTTCTCGGTGGAGTTGACGCTGATCGCGCGCTCCATGTTGGCGTTGACCACACGGATGATGCCGCTCGCCGCCTCTTCCAGGGGCACCCCGAGGGGCTCGGCCACGTGTTTCATGATGGCTTTCTCGGCCAGTTCTGGGTACAACCTCATCTCCCCGCCCAGGAAGTAGTCGGGATTGAGCCGGCCTAACACGAGATTGGCATCGGTGACCGTCGGCCGCTCCCCTCCCAACCCGTAGCAGGCTGGACCTGGAGCGGACCCGGCGCTCTCCGGCCCCACGTTCAGTGCACCGCCTTGATCGATCCACGCCAGACTACCGCCTCCAGCCCCGATGGCCTCCACGTCCAGTATGGGTATCTTCACGGGGAAGCCTTCGAACTGGCTCTCCGGGGCCACGCGCGGCTCTCCGTGGTCTATCACACCCACATCGAAGCTGGTGCCACCCATATCCACACTGATCAACTGCTCTTCGCCCGTCAACCGTCCGACGTAGGCCGCTGCCAGCGCACCGCCCGCAGGTCCCGAGTTGACAATGTTCACCGCCCGGTGCTTCGCCATGCCGGTAGTCATGGAGCCACCGCTGGCCTGCATGATGCGGAGATCGACGTCTCCGTACCGGCTCAACAGCTGACCCTCCAGGTTGTCCAGATAGCGCTCCACGACGGGCGCCAGGTAGGCATTGATCACCGTGGTGGAGGTCCGTTCGAACTCGCGGAACTCAGGGGCGATCTCCGTGGAGATGGAGACAGCGGCCTCGGGGAACATCTCCGTACAGATCTCCCTTACTCTCTCCTCGTGTGCCGGGTTCCGAAAGCCGAAGAGAAAGCAGATGGCCATGGATTCCACAGCCTCGTCCTTGAGGAACTGCACCGCCTGGCGGGCTGAATCCTCGTCCAGAGGTACGACCACCTCGCCGTCGGCCCCGACTCGCTCCCGCACCTCGAGTCGCAGATACCTCGGCACCAGAGGCAGCGGCGTGTCCACGAAGATGTCGTACAGACCGGCGGCGGGGCGCTCAATACGTCCTATCTCCAGAATATCGCGCATCCCCTCAGTGGTTAACAGTCCCATCCGCGCCCCTTTACGCTCTAGGAGGGCGTTGGTGCCGATGGTGGTCCCGTGGACCAGGTAGTCCACCTGATCAAAGGAACTGTCCGCCATGCCCAGGATCTTGTCGATACCGCTGATGACGCCTTTGGCCAGGTCCCCGTGAGTGGTCAGGACCTTGGTATAGCGAATGCGACCACTGAGGTCGTCTATCAACACGATGTCCGTGAAGGTACCCCCGACGTCAATGCCGATACGCATCTTCCCACATCCCCCAGTTTCTCTCATCGTCCACTGGCTTCTGCATGCGGACGATACCGCCTCCCGTTGAAGCTCTACAGACCGACGGGCTCCTCGAACTCACCGAAAACGTCCTTCAGCACCTGAGTCATCTCGCCAACCGTGGCATAGGTGCGCACGGCGTCCATGATGAAGGGCATGAGGTTCGCCTCCCCTTCGGCTGCGCGACGTAGGCTCTCCAGAGCTCCGCTGACCTCTGAACCATCACGCTGGGACCGGAGTTCGTTCAGACGGCGTATCTTCTCCTCAGCCTGTTCTGGCCTGTACTCGTGGAGTTCTACGTCGCGCTCCTCCTCCTCGATGCGGTACTTGTTGACGCCAACCTTGGCGATCTCGCCGTTCTGGATCGCCCGTTCGTACAGATAGGCCTGGCGCGCCACCGCTCGCTGAATGAAGCCCTCGCTGATGGCCTTGACGATGCCCCCCATAGCCTCCACTCGCTCCATCTCCTCCACGATCTTCTCTTCGAGATCGGTGGTAAGACGCTCCACATAGTACGATCCTGCCAGAGGATCCACTGTGTCACACAATCCCATCTCCTCCGCCAGAATCTGCATCGTGCGGAGTCCTATCAGGGCCGCCTTCTCCGTGGGGATGGTGTAGGCTTCGTCATACGTGCAGAGGGCCATGGTTTGCGTTCCGCTCAGCGCCGAAATAAGGGCATAGTACGCTCCGCGGACGATGTTGTTCTCAGGCTGCTCGATGGTCAATCCACCTCCGCCGCCGCCGGCAATCATCTTCATCTGCATGGCGCCGGGATCGGTGGCCCCGAACCTGTCGCGAACGATCTTTGCCCAGAGGCGACGCGCGGCGCGGAACTTCGCGACCTGCTCAAAGATGTTGCCCCAAATGTCGAAGTTAAAGGATAGGCGGGCCACGAAGTCGTCCACGTCCAGCCCGCGCTCGCGAACGTGTTCAATGTAGGCCGAGGCGATGGCGTAAGCGTAGGCGATCTCTTGAACGGGATTGGCACCAGACTCACGTATGTGGTAGCCGCAGACACTGACGGGGTAGTAGTACGGGACGTGCTCCGCACAGAACTCTATGGTATCGCCGATGAGGCGAATCGATGGTTCTACAGGGAAGATCCAAGTCCCTCGGCCAATGTATTCCTTGAGAATGTCGTTCTGCGCGGTGCCGCGGAGTTCTGCCAGTGGGACTCCCCGCTTCTCAGCCACCACGAAGTACATGGCCATGATGATGGCGGCTACGCCATTGATGGTGAGACTCGTGCTGATCTTGTCCAGGGGAATGCCTTGAAACGCGTCCTCCATGTCTTGCAGGCTGTCCACCGCCATACCCACCCGGCCCACTTCACCCCAGGCAAGAGGCGCATCGGAGTCCAGGCCCATCTGGGACGGCAAATCGAAGGCCACGTTGAGGGCGTTCTGCCCGTGCTCGATGAGGTACCTGAAGCGCTCGTTGCTCTCTTCGGGGGTGCCAAAGCCAGCGTATTGGCGCATGGTCCAGGGGCGATACCGGTACATGTACTTGTGGATGCCCCTGGTGAAAGGATATGCGCCCGGTTCGCCGATCTCCTCTGCTTGGTCCAGGTCTGCCACGTCTTCGGGACCGTAGACCGGCTTGACCTTGATACCGGATTCCAGGACTACGTCGCGCACCTTCTTCTCATCCATGGTCGGTCCCTTCCACCCTTCGTCGGCTCAGTCGAGACGGCTGGCTCGCTTGGCACAGCCAGCAACCCCACCATCACCATCCACCACTCCGAGCAACTCGACGGGCCCGTGCTTGAGGGCAGCTTCACCTTATGGCATCGTTCTCGTCCCTGCCCCGCGATGCCCGGGCAGGGCACGGCCCGTTCGTG
This sequence comes from Anaerolineae bacterium, assembly GCA_049697655.1. Classification (GTDB taxonomy): domain Bacteria; phylum Chloroflexota; class Anaerolineae; order UBA7937; family B3-Chlor; genus JAUVXJ01. The sequence goes on from JBAVWD010000434.1 coordinate 13,993, forward strand.
TTCTTTGCCGGGATCACGTTGGCTCTCCGGTGATCGCTGCCTCGGCGTGCTGTCGCTCTCCTCTGGACTCCTCTATCTCGGCCAGGTCACTGTAGATCGTGTGCCGGGACACGCCCAGGCGCTCCGCAACGAGGGGGATCGCTTTCCTGAGCAAGAAAGCGCCCTTCTCCTCCAGAGTGCGGACAACCCTCAGGCGATCGGCTCTCTGCATCAGCGAGATGGGTATCCCGGTGGCAGCAATGGCGGCGTCGAGCATCTGGTCCAGCACCTCGCCAACATCGCTGCCGAAAGTCTGAGCCGGCACATCGTCGTCAGTTGGCCTGAGAAGGCCCTGCAGGTGACGGTCGAAAGTCAGAAAGGGGGTAACGTCCAGGTTGATGCACAGGCCACCGAAGATGGTGCCTTTCTCGTCGCTGAGGAAGACCGACGAGGACTTGATGACCCTTCCTCCCTCAGCAACTGTAGTATACGAGTAGATCCGTCCGCTCTCAGGGGATCGCAAAGAGGTCAAGCCAGAGTCGGTCAATGGTGCGCCGATGTTGCGGCCCGTCACGTCCCCCTCGATGGCGATGATAGACGCATCGGGGTCCGACATGTCGTGCAGCACTACCTCACATCCGGGACCGAGAAGATCCACAATGGCAGCCATTGCCGGTCTCAAGGAAGCAAAGATCTTGTTCTTGACGTGAGAGTCGATCTCTTCCGGCACGTGCACACCTCAATCCTCTCAGAAGGTGGCAGGAGCGTACCAGCGCGGCAACGGAGACTCGTCCGCGCATGCATAGTATGCAAGCATCTCTACATTTTGTCAAGTACCTAGACATTTAGACGACCCCTTCTGTGCCGCCTACTCATGGAGCGTGGTCGGAGCACAGGCCTGTGCTTGGTCCCAGTCAGGCAGGCACGAGGATCTCCCAGAGAGAGATCGACTATGTGGCCCAAATCGAGCACGATGTTAGGGCGTGAGTCAGCACGGGGAGCCAGGGCTGCTGAATCGCCGTTCATGACCCAGTGACCGCTGGCGGTTCGGCGCGAGTCCCGGGCTCCAAACAGCAGGCCTGGGCCAAGCGCGGTTGCTCCGGCCTCGACCAGGGAGTATAATGGCCCGCAGAGCCCTATCGTCGGACAGGGCTCTTCAACATCATTGAGCGTGGCAGGTGGAAGGGAGGTGATGATGGGTCTTCGGACAGTCACCCAAGACAACGTCATCTGGACGGACCTCAGGATACCCACCACCGACGACATAGAACGACTGGGGCGACAATTCCCCTTCTTCCACCCACTGGACCTCGAGGATTGCCTCAGCCATCTGGAAAGGCCCAAGATCGACGAATACGATGACTACCTGTTCATCGTGATGCAGTTTCCCGCGTTCAACAAGTCTACCAGGCGGCTTGGGAGTGGCGAACTGGACATCTTCGTTGGTCGAGGTTTCTTGGTCACCGTCAGCGACGGAACGCTGGAACCACTGGTCGAGGCCTTCGATGACTGTGAGATGAATGAGGTCATCCGACGCCAGTGTATGACGCGCGGATCATACTACCTGCTCTACATGCTGATCGACGACCTGATTGACTACTGCTTCCCCATCCTGGACAAGGAGAACCTCAACATCGAGAGCATCGAAGAAAGGATCTTTGATGGCAATGCCAGGGAACTCGTCAAGGAGATCTCCATTGTCAGACGGAATCTGATCAACTTCAGGCGCACCATCAAACCTCAGATGAAGGTCATGGCCAGCCTGGAGCGGAAAGACTGGGAGTTCTTGAGAGGCGACCTCGACGTCTACTGGGGAGACGTCGCCGACCACACCGTTCAGATCTGGGAGCGCCTGGAAGACCTTTGGGAGGTAGTAGAAGGATTGAGCACGACTCTGGAGTCGCTTACCTCCAACCGCATTAACGAGGTGATGAAGATCCTGACCATCTTCTCCGTCATCATGCTACCCCTGTCCGTGATATCTGGCATCTACGGCATGAACCTCATACAGCTTCCTTTGGCCACTCACCCCATGTCATTCGTCATCATCATGGGGGTCATGGTCTGCGTCGTAGCGGGCATGCTGGCATATTTCAGGCGGGAGGGCTGGCTCTAGGTGGACGCCGCAGTGAAAGGCTCACCACCTGACAGCGGCGAACTGGAAACACCGCTGAGACTAGACCTCAAGAAGCTACTCCTTTTGCTCATCGTCGGAGTAGGGGTTGCTCTTCTCCTGCTGCGACTGACTGGCGAGCGAGAGGCTCTGGCTATGCTGGCCTCTGCGCAGGCGGACTTCGTCCTACTAGCGGTGGCGGCCGAAGGCCTACGCTACGTGGCTGTGGCCCTGTACACTCAGAAGCTCCTCCACTTCCTCGGACATCATATCAGGTTGTGGCCATTCGTGGAGCTGATGCTCGCTGGCGGCTCGGCGAACCGCATCGTCTCGGCCGGAGGCGCGGCAGGTATCTACATCAGGTACCGCTTCTTCGACAGACACGGTTTGTCCCTTGGAAGTCTGGCTGTGGTGCTCATCCTCCAGAACTTGATGACCGGCGTGATTCTGTTCACCTCCCTCTGCCTGGCTCTGATATATCTCCTCAGTCGCCAGTTGATGGGCACAACTCAACTTCGAGTCGCCGTGGCCATGCTTGGTCTGATGGTGGGCCTGTTCCTCTTGGCGGTTGTGCTCTACAGGCGTCCCATTCTGCTGCGGCGTAGCCTGGACGTCACAGCCAGACTGATTGATGTGCCCGTCAGCAAGATAGCCAGAAGGAGCATCTACAACCCCGCAGGCCTAGCTGAGAGCATCGAAAACTTCTACGAGGCGATCGAGGTGGCTCGCCACAAGCCCCTTGAGACGTGCAAGGCACTGGCCTACGGTGTCCTGACTCTCTTCTCTGACATAGCATCCTTGTATTTCGTATTCTATGCTCTTGGGTTCCCTATCAAACTCGATGTGCTGATCGTGGGATACGTCATCACCAACTACATCATTAGCATCCTGCTCATGCCCGAGGGAATTGGCGTGACAGAGGCCTCACTGACCGCGGTCTACGCCAGCCTGGGCATCCCTTCCAGTATCGTGGTCGTGGCCACACTGCTGTTTCGCTTCATCGCTTTCTGGCTGCCCATCGGTGTTGGTCTGGTGGCGTTATGGGACCTACGTCGCCAGGCACTGTTGTGAGGCCCAAGCGGACTGGAGCTTTGGGGAACCGACGTCCGGAGCCGGCATGGAAGTATCCGCATCTCACTTCACCTTCGTCTCCCTCTTGCTCCTCATCTCTCTTGTGGCCATGCTTGCCCGCCGCACGCGGCTGCCATACACCGTGGCCTTGGTGCTGGCCGGCCTTGCCACGGTGTGGCGCCGGATGGGGACCACGATCTGGCAGACGTGATCCAAGGGCATGATCCCACGGATGAGATAGTCCTCACCGTCTTCCGAAGGGGCGACGACACCGAGGTTTTGGAGGTGGAGGTCACCCTGGGTAGAAACAGAGACGACGAGGGCGAGATCGTGACCTATCTGGGAATCTGGTACCGCCCCCTTGGCGCAGCAGTACCTGCCCTGGCACCCCGGGAGGGCCCATGGGATCGATCAGCCTTCCGTATGCCTGTGGCTCTGTGGATCGCGAGCTGGGACCCTGGATGAGCAAGGCGTCAGGGTAACAGAGAATAGACTACCTGGTACGTAGCACTACGAGACAGGTATCCCTTCTGGCCCGTATGCCACCTCGCCCAGCGGGGATGGCGCATAGGTTCGCCAGCATAGCGCGAGTCGCCCCGGCAGCCTAGAGACCAGGGCCTCCTGTCGGCAGGAAGAAGAAGGCGAGCGCCAGAATCACATAGACGGCCAGTAGCTGCGCTCCCTCCAGCCAATTGGACTCCCCATCCAGCGAGATGAGGCCGGCGATGCCGGCCGCCGCGCCCAGGGCCAGCAGCTCAAACTGGTTGAAGATCAGCGTCAGCGGGTGGCCCATGGCCAGACTGACGAAGACGAGCAATGGGGCCACGAACAGCGCAATCTGCATGCTGGAGCCAAAGGAAATGGCGAGACTAAGGTTCATGTTGTTCTTCAATGCTGCCTGAACGGCAACGAGATGCTCCGCCACGTTCCCCACCAGCGGGATGAGAATCACCCCCAGGAAAAACTCGGTGATGCCCAGCGACTCCACCACCGGCTCCACCGTTGATACCAGAATCTCGCTGAGCCAAGCCACGAAGAGAGCTGCAACAACAAGGACCATGGCTGACCTGCGAAGGGAAAAAGTGGCCTTAGCGTGTCCCTGACTGAGAGCCTCACCGCTGGCAGAGACGAAGGAGAAAACCAGGCTGAGTACATAGATGACGATCATCACCAGTGCCACGCCCAGGCTGAGCCATTCCACCGCCGCCAGGTTCTCTACCTCAATGGCATGGCCGAAGATGGACGGAATGATCAAGGCGATCAGGGCCAGCACCATCATCGTCGCGTTCAGTCCTGCTTCAGAGCGATCAAAGCACTGAGTCCGGTTGCGCAATCCACCCAGGAGGACGCTGAGACCCAGCACCAGCAGGAGGTTCCCCAGGATCGAGCCGGTGATCGAAGCCTTGACCAACTCTAGCAGCCCCTCCCGGATGGCGAAGATGGTGATGATCAACTCGGCGGCGTTGCCCAGCGTCGCGTTCAGCAGCCCTCCAACGCGCGGCCCTGTGCGGGCCGCAAGTTCTTCGGTGGCCTTGCCCAAGACCCAGGCGAGCGGGACGATGCCCAAAGCTGAGCCAAAGAACACCAAGCGATCATCCCAGTGCAGCAGAGAGCCCACGATGCTGATGGGTACAAAAGCGAGGAGAACGGTAACGTACTTCATGCTCTCGCGCTAAGACCTCATTAGCCGCAGAAGCTTGGTGATTGCGGCATCCAGGTCCTGACTTGTGTCCACGACGATGTAGTTGCGACCTATAGGATCCACCCGCCGAGCCATGCGCCGATGTACGCTCCAATCGGCGTCGGAGATGTCCCCATCGTTCTGGGGGGCCTCGTGCCTGCTGTGGAGCCTGTCCGAGACAACCTCTTGCGGTGTCACAACTTTGACTATGATCAGCCTGATCTCCTTGCCATCAGCCAGCTGATAGACCCGCTCTCGATGTCGCTCGTGGAGATTGGTGGCATCATAGATGACCCGCACACCCTTCTCTAGCAGCTTCTCCATGACCGCATGGCAGGTGCGGTGAACCCATTGGCTCTCCTCGCCCGAGTACTCGCACTCGGGAAAGAGAATCTTCCTCACCTGGTCGCTCTCGATGATGGCGAAGGGCAAGACCTCGGCCAGGCGATGTGCGAGATGGGACTTGCCAGTCCCGGGTAGCCCAGTGAGCATGACGAGGACGGGGTTGGCGGTGGTCTCATCAGTATTCGCCAGGTGCTCCTCCACCTTGGCGACATAGTGGTCTAGGCGGCTAGACATCGGGGCAGACATCGCCCTGCATTATAGCAAATCTCTGAGCTTTGACAAGAGGGAGGACCCGGGGACTCCAGCGTGGCCAACAGTGAAGGCATCTCACAGGAGCCGATGGCGGCCTCTGCCCTACGAGGAGCCAGCCCCGACGCAGAGATCAAGGCACGCTTGTTGCCCTTTAGTCAACTTCGCCGCAGTCCCACGGCCGCCTTATGCCCTCCAGGGGGTTGACACGCAGCTTTGGGCGAGATAAAATGGACATCGAGCCATCCAGTCAGAGCGCTTGGCCAGAAGGTGAGATGTCAGAGACTCTGCTCCAGGGACGGTATCGGCATCTAGCAGAAATCGGTCGCGGCGAACACACTGTGGTCTACAAAGCCCTAGATACGTCGCTGGACCGCACAGTGACCGTCAAGGTGCTTCGTGAACGTTACGCCGCCGACGCTGACTTCGCCGAGAGCTTTCTGGACGCAGCGCGGGCCACGGCGGCGCTGTCCCACCCCAACATCGTTGACATCTACGACATCGGCAGCGACCGGGATCTCCACTATGTGGTGTCCGAGTACGTCGAGGGAGAGAACCTGGAATCGTTCCTCGCCTCGCACCCCCTGCCCGGCCCCAAGAAGGCCCTGGACATCGCGCTTCCCATCTGTGATGCCCTGGGAGCAGCCCATCGGGCGGGCTACGTGCACGGACACTTGACCCCGCGCAATGTCCTGTTGTCCACCGATGGGCAGGTGAAGGTTTCGGACCTTCGCGCTTTGGAGGCCGCCCCTGCTGCGGCTGCGGAGACAGCTCGTTCACCATACCTGGCTCTGTACCTCTCCCCGGAGCAGTTGATGGGGCGCAGGGCCACACCAGCCTCAGATGTCTACAGCACAGCGATCATCCTCTACGAGATGCTCACGGGACGACCACCCTTCCACGGCGAACTCCTCGCCGAGGTAGCAGAGCAGCACATCCGACGAGAGCCCCCATTGGTCCACGTCGCCAATCCGCACGTCCCTGACTCCCTGAGCGACATAGTCCACCGGGCTCTGGCCAAGACCTCGACAGATCGCTATCGCACGGGGAGTGACCTGGCGCAACCCCTGCGTGACTTCCAGCGTGAGAAGGCAACCAGGGAATTCATGGAAGCCGTCCAGATCGATGAAGCAGCCGCGGCTGGGATGGGCGTCCATCGACGCCCAGAGGACGACGCCTACTCGTGGCCTGTCGACGCGGAATCCGTCGGTGGTGAGGAGGGCGCTCGCCTTCCCATCGACTTCCTGGGCTGTATGGTGGGGATAGCAGCGCTGGTGGCCATGCTGGGCCTGATCCCGCTGTGGCTCGCGGTCTATTTGCGCTATTTCTGGTGATTTCTGGATTCTCCTGACAGCGAACTGCCACAGCGCCGAAGCTCACATGTGCCCGGCCCACCCATGAGACCGGAACTGCCTTCGTCGGCATCCCGTCGAGTCGGATCGCCCCCATTGTCGCATAGGAAACGGCGCAAGACAGTAGCGTTCTGACCCGATTTGTGGTATACTAGTACTGCAGTCTTGTGTGCAGTGAGGCCCCGCGAGGTGCTGTGAGACGACATCACGCCGGAGCCTTTCTCTGCGGAGGGTTACAGTGAGTTCACGATGGATTAGGAACGGGCTCATATACCTGATCATCACGGTGATTGCCGCTGCCCTTTTCTACAACGTATACAGCGCCTCCACGAGCCTTAGCCCAGTGCCCATCACCACTGTAGCTCAGGACGTGAAGGATGGCAGGGTCAGCAAGATCGTGATCTCGGGTGAGGAACTGAAGATCACCCGCACCAGCGGGGCAGAGGTGGTGTCGCGAAAAGAGCCCGGCGCAGACCTGACAGACGTTCTGACCAATCTCGGCGTGACACAGGAGATGCTGAACGCCGTCAGCATCGAAGTACAGAGTCCCAGCGAGTGGGGTAGTTGGCTGGCCATTTTCTCGTCCTTCCTGCCATTGATTCTGATCGGCGGCCTGTTGCTGTTCATGATGCGCCAAGCCCAGTCGGGCAACAGTCAGGCGCTGTCCTTCGGTAAGAGCCGTGCTCGCATGTTCACAGGCGATCAGCCGACCGTCACCTTCGAGGATGTGGCAGGCGTGGAGGAGGCCAAACAGGAACTAGAGGAAGTCGTGGAGTTCCTGAAGGAACCTGACAAGTTCAGCGCTTTGGGAGCGCGCATTCCCAAGGGTGTGCTCATGGTGGGACCACCGGGCTGCGGCAAGACCTTGATGGCCCGTGCCGTCGCCGGCGAGGCAGAGGTACCGTTCTTCAGCATCAGTGGCTCCGAGTTCGTGGAGATGTTCGTCGGCGTAGGCGCCTCGCGAGTGAGAGATCTCTTCGAACAGGCCAAGCGGAACTCCCCCTGCATAGTATTCGTGGACGAGATAGATGCTGTGGGACGACACCGCGGAGCCGGGCTCGGCGGTAGTCACGACGAACGAGAGCAGACGCTGAACCAGATATTGGTGGAGATGGACGGTTTCGATACCGACACCAACGTCATCATCATGGCCGCCACGAACCGCCCCGATATCCTGGACCCCGCGCTGCTGCGGCCTGGCCGCTTTGACCGCCGCGTGGTCTTGGATCTTCCAGACATGATCGGCCGCAAGGCCATTCTGGCGATCCACGCCAAGGGAAAGCCATTGGCCGACTCTGTGGACCTGGCTCTCATAGCCAAGCAAACCCCCGGTTTCTCGGGAGCCGACATCGAAAGCCTTCTCAATGAAGCGGCGATCCTTGCAGCACGGAGGGACAAGAACGCTGTCGGCATGGATGAGCTTCAGGAGGCAGTGGAGCGAGTCATTGCCGGCCCAGAGCGCAAGAGCCGCCTCATCAGCGACGAAGAGAAAGGGATCATCGCTCATCACGAGGCTGGGCATGCGCTGGTCATGACCCTCCTGCCAGGTTGCGACCCGGTTCACAAGGTTTCCATAGTGGCGAGAGGGATGGCTCTGGGTTACACTATGCCTCTGCGCGAGGACGACAGATACCTGATGCCACGCTCGAAGTTCAAGGACGAACTGGCCGGGTTACTGGGAGGGCGAGCGGCCGAGGAACTCATCTTTGAGGACGTGACCACCGGAGCCAGCAGCGACCTGGAGCGTGCCACGCGCCTCGCCAGGAAGATGGTCACCGAGTACGGCATGAGCGATAAGCTCGGACCATTGACCTTCGGGCACAAAGAGGAGTTGGTCTTCTTGGGCAAGGAAATCGGAGAGCAGCGCAACTATAGCGAGGAAGTCGCGCGATCGATAGACGAGGAGGTGCGTCGCCTGATCACCGACGCCCATGAGACAGCGCTGCGCATCCTGCGCGAGAACAAGGACAAACTAGTCAATCTGGCCTCGAAGCTCATCGAAGTAGAGACCCTTGAAGGAAAAGAGCTCGAAGCTCTTTTCGCTTAGGACGCTTCTCTCAATTGCCAGTCGCCTGAATGGCCGCTAGTCTGCCGGGCGGTCGTTCTACCCCACGACTTTCCTCAAGAACTCAGCCAGCTTCTCGGGTATCACCGTCGGCACTCCCCCAAGAAGGCGACAGAGCACTACGGTCCGCGCAGCAAACTCCAGTATTTGGGCCCTGCTGGCTGCCTCTCGCAGGTCCTTGCCCACGGTCATCAGACCATGGTTCCGAAGCAGCACCGCGGCACCATCTCCTAGAGCCTCCACTATGGATTGTGACTGCTCCCTGGTCCCCGAGAGCAGGAAAGGGACGACGGGCACCTGAGCCAGTGCGATGGCCTCGATGGTGATAGCAGGTATCGGTTCGTCGAACAACCCTACTATAGTGGCCATTGGCGCATGAGTGTGGATCACAGCACGCACGTCCTCCCTGGCCTGATATACGAGGAGGTGCATGGGGAGTTCCACCGAGGGCCTGTCAAGGCCCTCCAGCTTCTTGCCCTTCAGATTGACCCGGATCAGAGTCTTCTCGGTCAAGCCACCCTTGTATAGTTGCGTGGGTGTGATCCATAGCTCGTCTACATCCGGTATCCGAGCGCTGACGTTACCACCCTTGGGAGTGATCAGCCCTGCGTCATAGAGTTCATCAACAATGGAAATCATCTGCTGAGTAATGTCTTCTCCCATGGAAAACCTCTCGTTCGATGGAATCCCAGGCTTTCTACTCTCAGTCCTGGCACACCTGCCGGTCTCATGCTAGCGACCCAGAAGGCGCTGATACGCCTTGAGCCACCGCTTGTACAGGGTACGATACTTCACACGCACGGCAGGATCTGGCTCCAATACCTCCGCCTCCTGCGCCATCCCCTCCGCAGCCTGTTCCAGACTGTCATACCTGCCCGCACCTACTGCCGCACACATCGCCGCCCCCAATCCCGAAGCCTCCCGGATGGCAGGCACCTCCACCGGAACCTGGCAAACATCGGCCACCATTTGGGTGAAGAACCGGGATCTGCTGAGCCCTCCGCAGAGGGAGAGGGCCTTGACTTCCCGGCCCGAGATCTCCTGGAGCTGGGCAAGGTTACCCCGCAAGGCAAAGGCCACGTTCTCCAGGACGGCTCGCGCCATCCTGGGTCTGGTCAAGGGCGCATCGAGAGTCATAGGAAACGGGGCCAGGAACCCCACCCGCGAGGGGAACTCCAGACGACCGTGATCTGCGATCCAGGGACCCATGAAAGCCATCACCGAACCGGGTGGCTCGCTCTCTGCTTCAATACTCATCGTCGCGTAGCCTTCCGCTGCAGGCTCGCCCCCGCCGAACGCCTGCCACAGCCACTCATAGGCGATCCCAGCCAGCCCAGCGCTACATTCCAGGCTCCACAGACCCTGGAGAGCGTGGGCTCCAGTCCAGGTTCGATGGGCCCGGTCCATCAGAGGCTCCTCCAGGGTCATCTGCAGAGGCATGGTGGTACCAGCGACGGCCACGGTATCTCCATCACTCACAGCGCCGCACGCGAGAGACGCCGCCTGCGAATCGGCGAGCCCCACCACCACTGGCGTCCCCTCAAGCAGGCCCAAGGCATCCGCTGTTTGGTCGCTGAGGTAACCGACGACGGTGCCCGGCGAGAACAGAGGAGGGAAGATCGCCCCAGACAGCCCCAGCAATTCGGCCAACTCCATGGACCACTTCTTATCCCTGACATCGAAGAGGAGAGTCGAAGAAGCGTTGCTGGGCTCAGAGCTGAAGGCTCCACAGAGCCGGTAGATCAGCCAGTCGCTCACCATCAGCACACGGTCGATGCGGTGATATACCTCAGGCCGGAACCTCTTCATCCACAGCAGGTGAGCTGCCGCGTCAGTTCCCACAGGCCATCGACCGCTCAGGGAGTAGATCCTCTCACTGTGAGCCTGGGCCATCTCAAAGCCCTGGGCCACCGCCCGGGCGTCGCGGTTACTGCCTGCGTACAGCACCTGGCCTTGGGGGTCGAGGAAGACCACGCCGTCCCGGAAACTCGTGGTGCTGAGAGCGGCTATCTCTCGTGCAGCTACCGACGCCAGGGTCTCTCGGGTCAGCCGGACGAAGACATCCCACATCCGCTGTGGGTCGAACTCCATGCTCCCCGGCACATCTTCAGCACGCACCGCGTGGGCCTGGGCGCGGCTGAAGGCCACCTGCCGGCCTTGCGTGTCCACGACCAGACACCGGTAGCTCCCACTGCCCGCGTCCCAGCTCAGCAGATACGGCTTCGAGCGCACCTACGCAGATTCTCCCCTGGCCGCCAGGTAGATACGATTCAAACCATCCTGGAGACTCTGCAACCCCATGGCTGCCGAGACGTCCCCCGCAAAGGCGAGGTCCCCTGACATCGCTGCGGTGGTGGCATCCAGTTCACCGCTGAACATGCCATCAAATACTTCGCTAGACATGCAGAGCTCCACCATCACCTCGCCGGGGAGCTTCCCTATGCCGCCGGCAAAGCTCCCATCCTGGAAGTGGATATGGAAGAAGAAATCGAGATCCTCGATCTCGAACTCCACGGAGACGTCATACCCCTCGCTTCCTTCGCTGACGGCATCATCCCCTGGTATTAACTCGATCCACCTGGCGATGACCTTCTCCATCTCGGCAGCAGATTCGTAGCCCGCCATGCAAAAACCTCCTGGTACTGTCTACCCCCTCACGAATAGCCTAGCCGTCGCCTGGATCTGGCTCCTCGGCCTGGTCACGCCAACGAAAACCCTCCAGCGCGCTGGCATTCACGACGTGCAGTGGTCGCTCTCCGCAGAACAGACGCTCCAGGTCGGAGACCACGATTCGTGACTGGTGCACTGGGATCTCGTATGTGTTGCCACCGATGTGAGGAGTGGCGATGACGTTGGGCAACTGGAGCAACGGATAGTCGGGGGGTGGCGGTTCCTGGACGAACACGTCCAGCGCCGCACCGGCGATTCTGCCCTCCTTCAGCGCCTCGTAGAGAGACTCCTCATCGGTCAGTTCGGCTCGGGCGGTGTTCACGAGCCTGGCGGTCGGCTTCATCAGCCTGAACTCCTCACGGCCTAACATGCCATTCGTCTCCGCCGACAACGGGACATGCAGAGTCACCACGTCGGCCTCCGCCAGCAGGGTCACCAGGTCCACCCGCCTTGCGCCTAGATGCTCCACCGCCGCGTCCGTGACGTAGGGATCGTATACGAGCAACTCGACGTCGAAACCGCGCAGCCGCTTCGCTACCTCGCTGCCCACAGCACCAAGTCCAACGATCCCCACCACCTTTCCCCACATCTCGTTGCCCTTCAGGTCGAAGAAGGTGACCGCCATCTTGACCAGGCCCTGTGGCCCGCCTTCCTCCCGAAGGATGTCCATGGCCTGTGGGATGTTACGCAGGCTCATCAGCATCAGAGCCAACGTGAGCTCGGCCACGGCCTGAGCGTTGCGACCAGGCGCGTGGAGCACGGGTATGCCCCTCTCAGTTGCCGCTGCGACATCCACATTGACCGGATCGGCGCGACAACAGGCGATCACCTGAAGGCGGTCCACCTCCTCCAGCACTCTGGCACGTACCTGATCTACCTCGGTGACGAAGACATCAAACCCCTCCAGAGCACGTACCAGCTTCCTGCCAGCCAGAAGCCTCTTCTTGTCGCCGAACCCTTCATTGGCCACTTCGCCGTACTGCGATAGTCTATCGACTCCCCACTGGTCCAGAGTGGCCGTCACCAGGATCTTCATCTACTCTCTCGCCGACCTCACTTGTCTGGAGAACCCTCCAGTGAGGACTTCTGACCTCTTCCGCACGACTGCTCCACAACCTCTTTGATCCGGGCGAGTTCGCCAGCCAGCGTGCTCGTGACCTGCACGGTCAGTTTCTCGGCAACGAAGCCTGGAACTGCGCCAGGAAGGGAGAACTCGTTGATCATGGTGAGAACGGTCCCCCCGCCCCCCGGCTCGCAGAGCTGGGTAAACGTTGACTCCCCGCCCTTGGTAACCTTGGAGACCATCTTCCTGGCCGGCTCCCATTCCACAATCTTGTGCTCGGTGGTCACTCTGCTGGCCACGAACTTGCTCACCGATCTGTAGGTGGAGCCCAAGCCAGGAAAACCTCCAGAGATGAGCTTGCACTCCAGCGTCACCAGACTCCACTCCGGACCTCTCTCCAGATCGCTGATCAGGGACCACACCTCTTCCGGCGGAGCAGCGATGAATACCTCGCTCTGTGCCACAGGCATTTGACGCTCCCGTTGACTGCGCGTGTTCGCTGAGAAAGTGCAAATCATTATACCACGGGCCCCAGGCCTGGTCCAAGGCTGGGGGCAAGTTGCAGACGCCGACGCTGCGGCCGTATAATTGAGGAGGACGTCCGAGGGACCCCTGCTCTTCTGCTCAAGGACCCCCGCGTGGCTCAGCGCCGAGCACCTCGTCACAGTTCCAGACCGATCAGGCCGGGTCCGGACAATTGCCTGGCAGGATGTCGCCCTCTCTCGGAGTGGGCAAGCTCCGCATGGACAGGTCTCCTTTTCTAGGTGAATTCCGCCCCCCCGGGGGCAGCCATCTGCGGACGCGAAGTGTCAAGGCGCGGTCTCTGCTCGCCGTCGCTCTTGTCGCGTTGCTCGTGGCGTCGGTGGGCAGCGGCTGCGCGACCCGGAACCCCGAGCCGGCGCCTACACCCACTACCCTTGAGGTCACGCCTCCCGTGACCGCCACGCCACCGACCGGTACTCCCATCACAGCCACCGCCACCGTTCACGTAGTGGTCTCACCACCGCCGGCTCAACCCTACTCCAACAACCGCCTGGGAATAACACTGTCATATCCCGATAGCTGGCTCCTCAGGGAGACGGAGAATGGTCTCGTCCTCGGCACCTCGGAGCGGGTGCTGGCTGGCGGCGAACTGGAGTCGGGGGCAGGGCTGGCCGTCGAGATCGAGCCTTTGCCCAACGCCGAGTGGGAGAGCGCAGAGGAGTTGTGCCTGAGCAGGGCGTCCGTCTTCAGGTCCGAAAACATGCACATCGGGGAAGTACAGGCGCTCAACATCGACAGTCAGGAGGGGGTACAGGTTGAGTTGCAGGGTAGTCCACCTCTGGGTGGGACACCCATCAGAGGATTCGTTGCCCTGGCCATCTGGGACCATTGGACCTATGCCTTTGTGGCACTGGCCACGGACGATGAATGGTCGACGTACGGCACGACCCTTAACACCATCGTGGAGGGCGCTCGGTTCCTGGCGCATGAAGAGCCACCGTATGCCCCTGACCCCTGGGAACCGGACGACACTACGGACACCGCGTCTCTTCTAGAGCCAGACAGCACCCAGACTCACGATCTACACCGGCTGGGTGATCGAGACTACGTCCGCTTCGACGCCACAAGGGGGTATGCGTACACGGTGGAGACGGCCAATTTGGGCCAAGACATGGACACTCGCCTCTTTCTCTACGACAGCGAGGGCCATCTCCTCACCCACAACGACGACGGCCGATCTCTTGAGGAGCCCTGGGCTTCCCGCCTGATGTGGACCGCCACGAAAACATCCACCCACTACGTCATGGTGATCGACGTAGGAGATGACAGTGCCGGGCGAGGCACTTCTTATGACCTGAGGCTCTGGGAAGAAGTCCGCTTCGTGGAGGATGAGTACGAGGCTGACGATTCAGCGAGGCTAGCCACTCTGCTCCAGCCAGGGACTCCGCAGGCCCACAACCTCCATGTCGTTGGCGATGCGGATTGGATGCGGGTTGACGCGAAAGCGGGATCCACCTACGTCTTCGAGACCTTCGACCTGGGTGCCGATGTAGATACAGTGGCCCACCTGCTCAATGAGGAGGGGAATGAACTGGCGGTGGATGACAACGGGCGGCAGGCGGAGGAAGCTCGGGCTTCGCGTATCCGATGGCATGCCATCAGCGACGCCCAGTACTACATTCTAGTC
>JBAVWD010000435.1:0-2503 GCA_049697655.1 Anaerolineae bacterium
ACGTAGGACGGAGAGTGGGAGAAATCGGCGTCCATCTGGATCACGTAGTCCGCACCGGAATCCAGGGCGTACCGGAACCCTGTCACGTACGCGGTCCCGAGGCCCATCTTCCCCTGGCGATGTATGACATGCACTCGATCAGCGTAGTGCGCTGCCAGATCGTCCGCTATCTGTCCGGTTCCATCAGGAGAGTCGTCATCAATAACCAGGATTTCCAGACCATCTACCCCCAAAGTCATGAGCTCTACCACGATCTGAACGACATTGTCGGCCTCGTTGTAGGTAGGCATGACCACTGTGGTTCTCATAGTCTGGGCACCGCTCCCGTTTCTTGCCGCGGTCATTATACTGGCTAGATATGCCGAGTGCAAGAGTTTCGCCCTGATCTCACAGGGGTGTCGGTTGAGGGTCAACACTGCAAGGTATGGTGCTTGTGGAAGACCGGCGGAGTGTTGCGGTCGCGCTCTGGGACGCCTCGAAGGTGGCCCCTGTCAGCTGCAATGGTAGGCTGTCACGGCGACGCATTGCACGCGGCCAATGACAGGCGTCTCGGGAGTCCAGGGAGACCACCCACGGGAACGCCCCTACCATAACTTGAGACTGATTTGCGCAATGGGGGTAGATACGCTATAATTCTTATTGAGGATCCCAGCTGTCCGGGATCGGTCTTCCCACGGTCGCACGGCGAGAACAGCAGGAAGAATAGGAGGTTTGCCATGTTCAGAGAAAGGATCGCACAACACTACGCCCGACTAGGAAGGAACCAGAAGAGGATCGCCGACTTCCTGACCCAGGAGTACCGGGAGGCAGCGTTCATGAACGGTTCAGCGCTCTCCCAGCGTCTCGATGTGGATCCTGCTACGGTCACGAGGTTCGCTCAGCGGCTGGGCTACGCGGGATACCCAGAGCTGCAACATGAGGTCCAGGAACTGGTCAAAGAGGAGCTCAAGGCGGCCTACGGATAGTGCCCTGACAAGGCATGTGGAGTGGCCCACATGCACAACCCAGGACGGGACCGCCGCTGGCGCGCAAGACGCGGCGAGGTGGTGGTTCAATTGGGTTGAGGTTGCAGCGAACTGGTCGCTGATAGTGGCTAACGGTGTCGATCGTCTGTCTTGGGTGGAGAGCAAGGATGTGGCGCCAAGGTTGATCTCTCCACGGCCGTGACAGGTACCGGCCTCCACCGCGAGGGATTCTCCTCTCCAGCGATCCATCTGACCCGGCTCAGACGATCGAATGTGACCCACGAACGGGCTGCGTGATCGACGATCTGTTCTGACGAGCTCGCAGCGCCTGGCCGTAGTGCGGGACCTGCACCAGTATAATCCGGTGATCGCCGCTCGGCGACTAGATGGTAGCCGCCAGGCGGCGATCTTCTATGCGTGCAGGTGGTTGATTCTGTCGACACATCGGCGGTCGGCATACCTCGCGCTTTGCCTCCTGATTGGAGGTTGGGCTTATGGCCGCTGGCACAGGAGTCAGGAGTGCCTCCTCCATCAGCATCTCTGGGCAGGATACCGCGTCAAGGCTCTAGGTCATTGACAGGAGTGGAACGCTGCAATAAAATCCGGTCGAAGGAGCAGCGAGTTGGGTGAGAAAGGAGTTCGTTCTAATGGTCGACCAGAGGGTTCGAAGGCTGGCGGAAATCCTGGTGGATTCCTGCACTGCGGTTGATGAGGGTGAGACTGTCCTGCTTCGCTCGTACAGCGATCTCGCAAAACCGCTGGTGGTGGAGATCTATCGACGACTGGTTCAAAGGGAAGCCGGAGAAATCATCACGGACATTCAACTGGAGGAGTTCAGAGAAGTCTTGCTGGGCGACGCTTCTGACGGGCGCTTGGGCATGTTCCCTCCCTTGGGCATGCATCTGGCTGAGCATACTGACGTCTACATCCAGATACTCGCCCCGGCAAACACCAAGATGCTCAGTGGCTTCGACCCAGCACGAGTGGCCCGTTGGCGCACAGCGGACGCCAGGGTCCGGGCCTATTTGACCGACAACACGCGCTGGGTGGTCGCACTATACCCTACCCTGGGTGGTGCTCAGGATGCCGAGATGTCTTTGCAGCAGTTCGAAGAGTTCGTGTACAGCGCCGTGGATCAGGACTGGTCCCAGTTCGCTCGGGATCAACAGAGTCTGAGAGACTTGCTCCAAACGGGCAGTGAAGTCACGATCAGAGGAGGGGACACCGACCTCAAGATGAGTGTTAAGGGGCGCACCTTCGTCAGCGCTGATGGCAAGCTGAACATGCCCGACGGAGAGGTATTCACAGGGCCGGTGGAGGACAGTATTGAAGGACACATCCTGTTCAGCTATCCTGCCATCTATCCAGCGTTTGGCGGCCGTGAGGTTGAAGGGGTGCGTCTATGGTTCGAGGGCGGCAGAGTGGTGAAAGCCACTGCTGCCAAGGGAGAAGACTACTTGCTGGCCATGCTGGACATGGACGGCGGGTCCAGATATCTTGGGGAACTCGGTTTTGGCAATAACTACAGGATAGATCGG
>JBAVWD010000436.1:0-2265 GCA_049697655.1 Anaerolineae bacterium
GGGCTGTATCGGGCCCCCAGGGCGATGGTCTCACTGGTGATGGGGGGCGGGACCACCACCTCAAGGCCCAGTTGCTCAGCTGCGCTCTTGAAAGGGATGTAGGCGTTACCGCATAAGGGCAGGGTGAACACTCGCTGCGTCACGCTCGATCCTCATCTTCACGGTGTCCACGAAGGTGTCTACTCTGGTGATGATGCCGGCCTCACCGGTGTGCTCGTCAAGGATGAGATGCATACAGGGGATGTCGTGCCGTTCCACTTCGTCCTCCACGAAGGGGACCGTGATGGCGTCCACCCCGCAGTTGAAGTTGCTGAGCACGATGGTGCCCGCGATGCCTTGGGCAAGTACCTCCTGCAACTGACTCATGGCCTCATAAGCGAAATCCCATCTCAGGAAGGATTCTCTGGGAATGAGGGGGACGCTATCGAGGGTGATGACTTCCATGCCCCTCTCTTCCAGCTTGGCCAGGAGGTTGAGGTTGGCAAATGAGTCGTGGAGCACGTAGTTGTGTCCGATGACCACGATCTTGGGTTTCTCGGAGGAGAGTTGCTGTTGGTACTTGGCTGTGAGCTCTCGCCTGTGTTGCTCCTGAGCCGCTAAGGCCTCTGTGACTGCCCGCTTCACCGTACGCCCGTTGGTGGAGAGTGTCTTGCCCAGCTCCCGCATTGCCGGTTCAAAGATACCGTCTTCCACTTCGCAGCGCAGGAACTGAACGTGCGGTCCGAAGATGCTCTTGCTGATGTCGGGCACGCCGAGGAACTTGGGACAGCTGTGTCGGCCGGGCTCCAACCCATAGTACGCGGGAGCAAAGATGCGGTCACATCTGTCGAGCAAGTACCAGATGTGCCCAAAGACCAGCTTGACCGCCAGGCAACTCTCGTCCTCGCCGTATCTCACTGCCGCTCCCAGGATCTGCCTATTGGATGGCGGGGAGAGAACCACCTCCTCTCCGAGTTCTCCGAAGAACGTGGTCCACAGATGGGGATGCTTGTAGTAGAAAAGGCTCCTGGGTATCCCGATCTTCATGCAGGCTCCACTCCCTGTACAGGGATGATCGGTCCTTATCTGAATATTATACGACTTCCAGGGACGCTTTTTCAAGTAATGCGGGGATTTGGGTAGGGGTGTGGCCTTCGACATCAGATTCAACGGAGGGGCCAGCGATGTGCGGATGATGCTTGCTTGAGGCCCCCCTTTTGGGCTATAATGAAAATGGAGATCTGATAGTGGTCGTGCGGAGGTAGGAATGGGTAGGGACAAGGAAACTGGTACGCCTGCGGTGAAGAGAGGACTGGCCCAGATGTTGAAGGGCGGAGTGATCATGGATGTGGTCACCCCCGAGCATGCCAAGATAGCGGAGGATGCGGGTGCTTGCGCTGTCATGGCACTGGAGCGTGTGCCAGCCGACATCCGAGCCCATGGTGGCGTGGCCCGCATGAGCGACCCAGGACTCATCGTCCAGATCATGGATTCCGTCACCATCCCGGTTATGGCGAAGTGCCGGATTGGCCATTTCGTGGAAGCTCAGATTTTGGAGGCTCTCGGTGTGGACTACATCGACGAGAGCGAGGTCCTGACTCCGGCGGACGAGGAGCATCACATCGACAAGCACGGATTCAAGGTGCCTTTCGTCTGCGGGTGTCGGAATCTGGGCGAGGCACTACGACGGATCGGCGAAGGGGCGGCCATGATTCGTACGAAGGGCGAAGCCGGCACGGGCAACGTGGTGGAGGCCGTGCGCCATGCACGCTCGGTCTTGGGTGACATAAGGCGTCTCCAGAACATGGCCCCCGAGGAGATGATGGCTGCTGCGAAGGAGATGGGCGCCCCTTATGAGCTAGTGGTGGAGACGGCGAAGCTGGGGCGGCTGCCAGTGGTCAATTTCGCAGCCGGAGGCGTGGCGACTCCAGCCGATGCGGCCCTGATGATGCAGCTGGGTGTGGACGGCGTCTTCGTCGGCAGCGGCATCTTCAAGTCGTCGGATCCCGCACGCAGAGGCAAGGCCATCGTGGAGGCCGTGACTCACTACAACGACCCCATCATTCTTGCTGGGATCAGCAAGGGGCTCGGTGAGGCCATGCCGGGGCTGGAGATCTCGGCCATTCCAGAGGCGGAGTTGCTGGCTCAGCGCGGGTGGTGACCCTACGTCGCCACGGCGCCATAGGCGCGATGTCTAGGATCGGAGTCCTGGCGCTGCAAGGCGCCTTCATAGAGCACGTCTACGTGCTGCGCAGCCTGGGTGTAGATGCGGTGGAGGTACGGCTA
>JBAVWD010000437.1:0-10950 GCA_049697655.1 Anaerolineae bacterium
CACCCCTTCCCACAATGGGGCGTGAAGCAAGAGGACCAGGGCTACAGCCAAAGTAACGCCGACTGTCACGATGCGCAGCCTGTTTTTCCTCCCCGACAGTGCGCGCCATCCGCCGACCACGAAGAGAGGAACAACGACCGCCATGGGCATTTTGATCACGCAGGAGAGCGCTGCCGCGGGGACGGCCAGGGCGAACTGGCCCCGCGCAAAGAGGTAGACCGCGAGCAGGATGAAGAACACCACCAGTCCGTCATTATGGCCGCCGGCCGCACTTTCGTACAAGACGAGGGGATTCCAGGCGTAGAGCGCCATGCCTGCTAGCGCGTACGAGGGACGCCATCGAGCCAGGGAGGCATAGATGAGCCCAGAGTTCATCAGATGCACGGCCAACGCCAGGCCCTTGAACAGCAGCAGATAGGTGAGAAGGCTCGATCCGCTCACCAGGCCTATGACGCCGGACACGTAGGTCCATAGAGGCCCATAAGGGGACGTAATGTGAGGCCAGGCTGAATACCACATCAGGCGATCCTCAGGGAAGTCGGCCGGCCTGAACACATGGGGATTGGCCCCGTAATGGATCAAGATCCTAGCATAGGAGATGTACTCGAAGACGTCGGCGGCCGTGATGGGGTACACCAGGAGCAAAGTCAGGCCGCAGAGGAACGCGAACAACAGCACCACCAGCAGTGCAAAGGAGGAAGACCGCCCGCGGCATAACAGATATGCGGCGTAGCACAGGGCGAAGAGCAACAGAAGGGCGACGGCGAAATCGCGGCCCGCTGCATGACTGTAGTCCGTCGCCTTTCCCAGATCGAGGAGCGGCACCTCGTAGAGGCCCAGGAGAGGGTAGGGTTTGAGGAAGAACTCCAAGTATAGGAGCTGGGACGCTAACCCCAGGGGGATGAGACACAACCAGTGCCAGTTGGTGAGGCACGCGGCCCAGCCCCGCGTGAGCCACTCCCTCAATTGACTGCCATTTCCTGCCCCAGAGTCCTGCACGAGATGAACCGCCTGCTCCTCTGACAACCCCTGTAGTACGGCCTCGCCTCTCTGTGAAGAAGAGGAGAGGCGACGCCACCTTCGCGAGACTGCACACCCTCCAGGAACAGGGCTGTTACTCGCGCAACTTGGCTCCCACTTCCCTGCCCAACTGACTGGCTATTCTGGAGTGCACCTTGGCTACCTCTTTGTCGGTCAGGGTGCGCTGCTCGTGTCTGTAAGTAAGGGTGTAGGCCAGACTCTTCTTTCCCGCCGGGACCGGGTCGCCCCGGTATACGTCGAACAGGGTGAAGCCCACCAGAAGTCCACCGCCGGCGCGCTGGATGAGCTCTTCCACCTGCTGGGCCGAGACCTCTTCATCCACGATGAGAGACATGTCTTGGCTGACGGATGGGAAGCGCGGCAGGGGCTGGAGGTGGCGTATCGGCTCCACCCGTGCCAGCAATTCTTCCAGATCCATCTCCAGCAGACAGACAGGCTGCGCAGGAAGATCGAATCTGGCCCGCACGACGGCATCCACCTCCCCCAGGACAGCTAGCTCCTTGTCACCCAGGCGAAGCGCCGCCGCTCCCCCCGGGCGGAAGGTCGGATGCTGCACCGGCACGAAGGTCCGTTCGGGCAGGACCAGGCGATCCAGCAACGTCTCCACTATCCCCTTCAGGACGTAGAAGTCCACCTGCTCCCGGTCCCGCACCGTCCAGGAGCGCCCCTCCCGTGGCCCGGTCATGGCCAGGCAGAGCCGCCGCGGCTCCTCGGGCAGCTCCTGGCCGGGCTGGGGCAGGTAGACCCGTCCGATCTCGAACAGGGCCACCCGGTCCGCGTATCGGAGATTGTCCCGTACCGCCTCCAGTAGACTCGCCATCAGAGTGCGTCGCATGAACTCCCGCTCGGATGTCAGCGGATTGGCGATGCGCACGTAGTCCGCCGGGTCCGGCTCCGGTCCGTGGGGGTTCAGCTTGGCGAAGCTCTCCAGACTGCTGAGCGAGTAGGTGATGACCTCGGTGAGCCCGCACCCGACCAGGATATCGCGCACCCTTTCTTCCCCCTCCAGCGAGTAGTCGCGCTGCTGAGGCGGCAACTCATCGGCCATGAGGGTTGTCGGCAGCCTATCGTATCCCCAAACGCGGGCCACCTCTTCGATCAGGTCTGCGGCCACCGTCACGTCCAGGCGATAGTAGGGCACCCTGGCGCGAATGATTCCGTCCACCACGTGGCAGTCGAACTCCAGCGACTCCAGGATGTTCACGATCTGCCCGATGTCCAGAACCACACCCAGGATGCGCTCCACCTCGGCTGTGGTCAGCTCGACCACCTTGGTCTCCGGCTTCACCGGATAAGCATCGGCGCACTCTGCCTCCAATGTGCCGCCGGCGAGCTCCTCCATCATCTTGGCGGAGCGCTCCACGGCGATCATGGTCAGTTCTGGTGGCACCCCGCGGCCGAAGCGCGCAGAGGCCTCGCTGGGCAGCTTCAACGCCTGGGAAGTCCTGCGGATGCTGTAGTTGTTGAAGTTCGCCGACTCGATAAGGATGTTGGTGGTTTTGTCACTAATCTCGCTGTCCAGACCACCCATCACGCCAGCTACGGCCACCGGGCCACCTCCGTCCGTGATCAGCAGCATGTCCTCGGTGAGGGCGTGGTGCACTCCATCCAACGTGGTCATCGTCTCGCCTGAGCGTGCCCTGCGGATAACGATCAGCGGTACGCTGGATGGGGGTGTTTTTCCGTCGCGGCCTCGCAAGATGTCATAATCGAAGGCGTGCAATGGCTGGCCCCACTCCAGCATCACGTAGTTGGTCACGTCCACGATGTTGCTGATGGGCCTCATCCCCGCCAGAGCAAGCCGGCGTTGCAGCCATGACGGCGATGGCCCCATGCTCACGCCTTTCACCAAGGCTGTCGTATACCGGGGACAGAGATCAGGATCAGCGATCTCTATCTCCACCCAGGGCAAAGATTCGGACCCCGCCTTCTCCGCCAGCTCGGGCCAATCCCCCAGCCTGCACTCCCCGCCAATCAAGGCGGCCACCTCTCGTGCCACGCCAACCACAGAGAAGCAGCGGGCCAGGTTGGGCGTGAGGTCCAGATCAAGGACCGCATCGCCCAGGTAGTCGCGTAGCGGCACACCGGTGGGCGCGTTGTCGTCGAGGATCATGATGCCTTCGTGCTCTCCGGAGATGCCCAGCTCCTTCTCCGAGCAGACCATGCCTTCTGAAGACACCCCTCGGATCTTGGTGGGCTTGAGAGTGATGTAGCTGAGTTCCTCGGAGTGGCCGTCTATGAGACGCGCCCCGGTGGTGGCGAAGGGCACCTTCACACCCTTCTGCCCGACGCGGATATTCGGAGCGCCGGTGACCACAGCCATGGGCTCACTGCCCCCAAACTCCACCACCGCGATGGTCAACCGGTCAGCGTTGGGGTGAGGCCTCACCTCCAGAATCTCGCCCACGAAAACCTTGTCTCTGTCCCACTCGGTACCCACGTACTCGATGGCTCCCACCTCCAGCCCGGCCATGGTCAAACGCTCGGAGAGATCCTCGAGCGGGATGGTGATGTCCACGTAGTCCTTCAGCCAGCTTATCGGTATCCTCATGATGGTTCCCTCCCCTTGACGGCCACTCTGCCCGTCGGCCTACACACTTCCTCGTGGTGACTACCCGAACTGCTGTGTGAACCGCAGGTCGTTGCTGTAGAAGAGCCGGATGTCATCGATGCTGTACTTGATCATCGCGATCCGCTCCGGACCCATGCCGAAGGCGTAGCCGCTGTACACCTCCGGATCATAACCACCGTTCCTCAGCACCTGCGGATGCACCATCCCCGCACCCGAGATCTCCACCCAGCCGGTGTGTTTGCACACCCGGCACCCTTCCCCGCCACAGATGATGCAATCCATGTCCACCTCCACGCTGGGCTCGGTGAAGGGGAAGTGGCTGCAGCGGAATCGCACCTTGCGGTCTGCTCCGAACATCTGGCGGGCGAAATCGACCATCGTCCCTTTCAGATCAGCCAGGGTGATGCGCCTCCCCACCGCCAGACCCTCCACCTGGTAGAACATGAACTCCGAGCGAGCGGTGACCGCCTCATACCTGTAGCACTTCCCGGGAAGGATGACCCGTATGGGGTCCGGGCAGTGCTTCTTCATACTCCGAATCTGACCCGGAGAGGTATGGGTGCGCAGCACCACCTGGGGGTTCACGTAGAATGTGTCCCACATGTCCCTGGCAGGATGGTGAGGTGGCATGTTGAGTAGTTCGAAGTTGAGCATGTCGGTCTCAACCTCGGGCCACTCCTCCACCTGGAAACCCATGCGCGCAAAGATGGCATATATCTCTCGCAGGGTTTGAGTGGTGACGTGCATCCGACCGAGGTCCACCGGTCTGCCCGGGAGCGTCACGTCCAGGGCCTCCGCCTCTCCGACGGCCGGTCGGCTGAGTTCCTTCCGACGCGCCTCGTATGACTCAGCCAGGAGTTCCTTCAATTGGTTGGCAGCCTGTCCCAAGGCGGGCCGCTCTGCGGCGGGAAGCTCCCCCACACCTCGAAGCAACTGGGTGATCACACCTTTTCGCCCCAGGTACCTCACTCGCCACTCAGCCAGTTCCTCCAGAGTCGAAGTTGACTGCAGGGCCTCGTGGGCTTCTTCCTTGAGTCTTTCCATCTTCTCCAGCATGGCGCTCACTCCTTGTGCAAGAAAGAAGCCCCCTTCAGGTCTCCTTGAAGAGGGCTATGTGCATCATTATGCAGTCGGCCGCATCATCCAGGCGGCATGGGTGGACAGGCGCCCTCTATGGCACTACGAAAGATGAACATCCGTGGTTCCCCACGAGCTGCCATGGTTCACTCGACCTCAATAGCTGCCTTCGAAACCATTGTAGCACAAACCTGAAAACGTGGCAAGGCTACGTCAGGGAGTGTTGAAAGATGATGTTGGACGCGCCTACGCGGCCGCTGCTGCTGCCTTCGCCAGCGGACTTTCTCGCTGTCGCCGGATTTGGAATCCGGCGGCCCAGGGGGCACGACAGATCCCGCCTCAGCGGGAGATAGTACAGGGACGAGTGTCGGCGGGTAGAATCTCATACTGCGGTGTAGATTCTCGCTGTCGCCGGATTTGCAGTCCGGCGGCCCAGGGCGGGAACTCCTATTGCCCATTCTTCCACACCCTCCGGATAGTCAATTGCCATCGTCCGCCCAGTGGAGTATAATGCTCATGACTCTACGGGACGACGCACAGGCAATGGCAGTCGAGTTCGCTCGCCGGCCGAGGGCGAGGTGGCCGGCCCGATTGGACGGATGGCTTGCCTGCGCAACGCTCTCACTCAAAGGCAGCACTCCGTCGCACCCTTTGGACATCCCCACTCCCTTGGGGCAGACAAGGCTTGTGTGATCTTCCTCCTCAGGAGGATAGGACTGTGCGCGGCGGCCTCTGGCAGCTTCGTGGTGGAGTCGGTGGTACCTCCGGTGCTTCGGTTTTCCACTCCGGAGGGCACAGTCCTGCCGCAGTGGTATGTCCGCTTCCCCATTCGTTACTCCCTCGAGTTTCTTCCCCGCCAGCGCAACGCCGCCGGAGGCTGCCACAACAAACGATACGGACACCGGGCAGAGAATCTGGGGCGGTACCCGGAGATGCTCCCCCGCCTGACGAAGAGACTAGATACGGAGGTTAGACACTATATGAAAGTAGACTATCGCTGGGCCGAAGAAGACGACCTGTATCTCATCCACACAGCTCTTGTTGAATCTCTCAACCAGTTCGCGGCAGAGAGGGCGCTGCCGATGGTGGAAATGGACTTCGACGAGGACCTCCCCTTGTGGCGTCACCTGCTGGGCGCGGGTGGAAAGGGGTTCCTCGTGGCCGAGGTCAAGACGCGCATCGCCGGGTTCTGCTCTTACATCCTGCGGGACCATCTCTGGTTCCTCTCCTACCTCGTCGTTTCCCCAGAGTTCCAGGGAACGGGCATCGGCCGGGAACTCTTTGAGCGGGCTCTGACTGAGGCTCGAGGCAATGAGACGGCCAAGGTGGTAGCGGCGTATACTAATGCCGCCAACTGGCCCTCCATTTCTCTCTATACGCGTAATGGACTATACCCCCGCATGCCCGTCCTCAAGATGGAGGGCAGCATCACCAATCTCTGTGAACCATCAGAGCCCGTAGACCCACTACCAGGTCAAGTGGTCTCCCTTAGCGAGGAGACCGTCAGCTTGATCGACGACATTGACCTCCAGATCAGGGGTTTCAGGCGAGACATCGACCACCGCTTCTGGCTCGGCAAACGCGAAATACGGTGTTACGTCTTCGAGGGGGAAGACGGGGTCTCTGGGTATGCGTACGTGTCCGACGACGGCAACATAGGACCCCTCGCTGCGCTCAACGCAGATGACATCGCCAACATGCTCTGCTTCTGTCTGGATCGCCTCTCTTCCGAAGGTGCAGATGAGTTCTTTGTGCACGTCCCGGGCGAGAACACCGGTGCCCTGGCACTGCTCTACGACAGAGGGTTCAAGATACAGGACCTGAGCCTGGTCATGTCCTCGGTCCCGTTCGGCAAGTGGGAGAACTACATCATATCTCGGCCCTCTCTGCTCTAGAAAGCTCACGGGGTTCGACAAGCGGAGACACACCATATGTTTCGCCCAGGCAAGCTGCTCGTGGTGGATGATGAGCTCGGGGTGCGGAGGTCGCTGCAAGACATCCTAGAACAGGAAGGCCATCAGGTGACCACTGCAGCCAGCGGCGAAGAGGCACTGGCTGCGCTGGAGCAAGACACCTTCGACCTGATTCTAGTCGATCTGAAGATGGAGGGCATGGATGGCCTGGAGCTGATGAGACAGGTCAAGAACGTGGTGCCCGACACGGTGGTCATCATGCTCACCGCCTACGGTACCCTCGATTCGGCCATAGGGGCTCTGCGCCAGGGTGCCCACGACTACCTCCTCAAGCCCTGTCGTGTCGAAGAGATAGTCGCGAGTGTGGAGACAGGCCTGGAAGAGCGCCAGAACGCCCTGCGCCGTCGCGACTTGGTGACCAACATAGAGGAAAGCGTGCGCAAGTTGAGAGCTTCAACTTGGCCGGACGTGCCGCTGACGGAAGGCCCCTCGTTGGCTCGTTTCATCAGGAGTCGAGACCTCGTTCTGGATCGAGAAAAACAGGTTGTGGTTGCCAAGGGCCGCCACTTGGACCTGACCCCCACCGAGTTCAGGCTGCTGGCCTGCCTCATGGACAGCGCGAACCACACGCTGAGCTTTCCAGACATGGCCCGCCACGCCCTAGGTTATGAGTGCTCGGACCAGGAAGCACGCCGCGCCCTGAAGACCCACCTGTGGAGGCTGCGAAAGAAGCTCCGTTCCACGATGGGAAACGACTCCTGCATCGTCAACGTGCGTGGCAAAGGATACATGTTCAGGCCCTAGGAGAGGTCACTGAATCGGAACCCTATCGAGACCAATCCGGGACCGCCGAATGCCTCCCCGTGTGGTATACTTGATCTAGGACTGTCCCCCAGAAGCGAGGTCAACTGGATAGATGGCAGTGGACAAGCGTGTTCTCATCGTTGATGACGAAGAGAAGGTGGTCTTCTTCCTGCGTGAAAGCCTGGAAGAGCTGGGGCACGATTTCACCATAGGGACCGCCAAGTCGGCCGAAGAGGCTCTGGAGAAGATCGCGACTCAGCCGTATGACCTGGTGATCAGTGACCTCCGCATGCCTGGCATCGACGGCTTGCAGTTGATCGAGAGGGTGAAAGAGAAGTACCCCAGGACACGTTTTGTCCTGATGACGGCCTACGGCTCAGATGAAGTGGAGGCGCGAGCCCGCAGCCTGGATGTGTACGACTACATTACCAAACCATTTCACGTCTCGGATCTCCTAGATGTCGCCCGACAGGCACTGGCGCCTCCTGTTGAGACCGCGAGAGAAGGGGTTCTGCGAGACGACCGCATGGAAGCCACCGATAGAGCATTGAGCAGCCTCCGCTTCGAGGTAGGCGCCCAGTGCGTCATCTTGGCAAACACGCAAGGGGAGATCGTGTCTGAGGTGGGAACAACGCAGGGCTTGGAGACAGGCACCTTCATACCCCTCGTGGCAAATGGACTGGCCACCGTCTCTGGGATGGCCCAGTACCTGCATGACGATGAGACATTCAACCTCAATTTCTACGAGGGAAAGAAGTACGACATCTACTACACAGGCGTCGGAAATGACCTTCTCCTGGCCCTCATCTTCGACAGGAGAAAACAGCCCAGCCGCATAGGCATGGTCTGGCTGTACGTCAGGCGCGCTATCCAGGACCTCTTGAGAGCCATATATGGCGTAGAGGACGACAGATCGTATCCGCTAGAAGCCTTGGAGGAGGGCACGCCTTCAGAGCCAGAACTCGAGCTCGCAGAGACCGCCGCAGAAGGAGAACCGATCGAAGCGTCCGTGACCGAGTCGCCTGAGCCAGACCGCGAGGGTGATACTGCGCCCGAGCCGGCAGGTGTCGACTCCACCTTTGGGATTGAGGAAGCTCTGAAGAAGGGACTCATCGACGAGGACTTCGCCCGACTGCTGCAGGGAGAGGACTGAAGGAAACCAGAGAGCCTGCTTCTTGATGAAGGGCCACCGCTCTGAGGCGGTGGCCCTTCGCCATTCCTTGACCTTTGTCTCATCCCTATGCTGAGCACATCCCCACCGTCTGGCCTTTGGTGCAGTCTACCATCCGCCACGGAACGGGCGGATAACCCCCTGAGAAAGCGGCAAGACGTTCAACTTCTTGTGGGCTCGCCTTTACGGCGCCAGAGACCAACACGGCGTGGCACGGCATGCCGTCTGCCAAGCTCCGCTCTTCTGCAGCCAGGCCTCTGATTCCCAATCCGCCGCCCTGCCTGAACCACTGCAACTATGCTATACTATGGGCGAGCGCCGCAGCATGCACAGCGCACCATGAAGGCGGAGGAGGACGGCATGAGAGAGATCCGCATATCGACCACCAGCCGCACGGAGTTGCTTGATATCACCAGTGAGGTGCAGAAAGCGGTCGCGGAGAGCAGGGTGCGCGACGGCGTCTGCCACGTGTACGTGCCGCACACCACGGCCGGTATCACCATCAACGAAAACGCCGACCCCAGCGTCCGACAGGACATCCTCATGGAGCTGAACAAGATCGTGCCCTTCCAGGATAACTACAGGCACCTCGAGGGAAACGCCGCAGCCCACATCAAGGCCAGCATCGTGGGCAGTAGCCAGACGATTCTGGTAAAGGCAGGCAAGCTGCTGTTGGGAACGTGGCAGGGCATCTTCTTCTGTGAGTTCGACGGCCCCCGCAGCCGTCGCGTGATCACCAGGGTCTCCTGACCGTTGCCAGTTGCCCTTGGCGCTGGTATAATCGACCTGAGGGATGACCGTCCTCATGAGACGAGGTGATAGGACTGTGCAAGTCCCGCTGGAGGGGAAAGAGGTGACAAGGTGGAACTGTCGGCTTTCGAACGACCGTCAGGCCTGAGAGGAATTCACGGTTCGCCCGGTACTCACGCCAATTTCGACCACGACCACTGGATCGGCCAGTGCCAGGAGATGGGTATCTGCCTCTACAAGGTCATGGACGACGGCAGTGCTTCGGTCCTCCAGTTCGCCAAGAAGCTTCGTGCCAAGGGCATCATGCCCATCGTGAGGATGTGGGCGGAAAGGCCCAATCCCGGTACCCTCTCCTCCAAGGCTCTCTCCACTGTCAAGAGCTACATCGACCAGGGCATCACCAGATGGTTTGAGGTCAACAACGAACCCAACCTCCCTTACGAATGGAGAACCGGGGAGTGGCGTTCTGGCGGCGGACCAGAACTCGTGGCCCAGAACTGGTTGAGAGATGCCGAGTCCATCATCTAACTGGGAGGCTATCCAGCTTTCCCTGCCCTGGCGCAGTGTTCCTATAACCCCGACTCGAGCAGCATCCGGTGGTACATCGATGCGTTTGAGTGGATGGCGCGGAGCGCTGCCAGCACCGCACGTGAGGTTTTCACTCGAGGCGCCTGGATCGCCAGCCATGATGGTGTACTCAATCACTGCTACCGCGATGGGGACGGAGACTGGCACTTCGAGTACCCCTATGACCCCATTTGCCAGGCGGACAAGCCAGGCACGACCATCATGGATGACGACAACTCACTCATCGGTCACCGTGTGCCTGTCCAGCTCTTGAAGGAGCATTTCGACCTGGTGGTTCCGGTGATGAGCACAGAGGGAGGGGTGTTCGTACCTTACGACGCCGTCGTCCAGTGGGACCGCCGGTACCCCGGCTACGACGTCAATGGCCACGCGGAGCGCACGGTGGCCATGTATCGCTGGCTGGAGGATAACGCGCCCGACTACTACTTCGGCATGTGTCCGTGGCTCATCGCCAGCGAACTTATGGGGCATCCACCTGGCCCCTGGAGCAAGGATTGCTGGTTCTGGGTGGGCCAAGAACTGCCGGTGGTTGGCGCGGTCAAACAAATGGGGCCGCCGAGGTCCGGGCCTAGGCCCGAGCCGAAGGAAAGGGTTCGTCTGGTCAGCAAGTGGATGACCGACGAGGAAGTGGAGGAGTGGCTGCAGACCTTCTCCCAACACGAGCAGTTCCGGACCCTCTTCCACAGGGAGAAGAAGGGCGACCGCTGAGGCCCCACATCCCGATAGAGCGCCATCGTTGGACCCAGTGAAGAACGCACCCCATGCCGCGAAGTCGCCGAAACACCGGCGCGCGCTATTGCTGAGTTCTCCCCTCATCATCATCGCCATCCTGCTGATTTCCTTCCTGGCCCTGGATCGCCCTCTGATCCGCAGCGATGGCCTTGCCTACTTCATGTGGCTTCAGTCAGTGGCTCGCGACCACGACCTCGACCTGGAGAATCAGGTCGCCCAGTTCGGCGAGTTGAACTCCTACCAGGTGTTCCTTAATGAGGAGACCGGTGAGTACGCCTCAGTCTTCCCCTATGGGTCGGCGT
>JBAVWD010000438.1:0-1721 GCA_049697655.1 Anaerolineae bacterium
TGCCGGTCAATACTTTGAGCACGGCTTCATGATCTGGACCCAGGAGCCAGACACCTTCTACGTCTTCTATCAGGGCCAGGACGCAGCAGGGTTCCAGACCTTCGATTGGGTCATTGACCCCGGCTCGAACCTCAAGCCGGGCGCCTCGCCCGACAACCGGGTTGGGGAGTCGCCGCCGGTTGGCCTGTTCGAGCCGGTCAGCGGCTTTGGCATGGTCTGGCGAGGAGAGATCAGCGGCATCAGCCCCGACGTTCGTCAGCGCCTGGGCTGGGCGACTGAGCCCGAGTTCACCTTCGACAGCGCCAACCAATGCATGACCCTGTCGCTGATGCACTACTGGGTCTGTTTCCAGCGCGGACCGCGCGGCGAGATCCTGCATCTGCACCCCGATTCGACCGCCCAGGTGCGCTTCGTTTGGGACGAATGGTAGAACGGTCGCCGTGAACCAGGCCAGCGGATGATGTCCACCTGCACCGTCGCCCTGCTTCAAGTGACCTCCGCCGGGCTAGACTGGGCGGCCAACCTGACCAACAATCCAGCCATCGACACCTCGCAAGCCTGGTCTCCCGATGGGACGCGGATCGCTTTCGAGACGGACCGGGATGGGGACTTCGAGATCTACGTGATGAACGCCGATGGCTCGGGACAGACCAACCTCACCAACAATCCAGCCGCCTACGACATCAGCCCTACCTGGCCCCCCGACGGCACGCAGATCTTCTTCCGATCCGATCGCGGCGGCGAGAGGTTTGACTACAAACCCTACGTGATGAATGCTGACGGCTCCGATGTCACAGGAGTGGGATAGACATGGTTCAGGAGAATCGAACAGGGCTTGTGGGTGTTATGCTTGGAAGAGGTGAAATGCCTCAGCTCTTCGAAGAAGGAGGCGCGATGCTCTAGAAGCACGGTAAATGAGGTTTGGGTCCTATTGTGCTCGTCAAACGTTTTACCGAAGGAGGTGGACAAATGTTAATGGATCGTATCATCGGAGCGTTTACCTTCCGCAGGGCGGTCTACGCGGAGGTTGAGAAGGATACCGCGTTCTCTACCACAGCGTGGATCCTGGTTGTCGTGGTCGCATTAATCAACCAGCTTGGGGCAGCTGCGTCCAGAAATCTGACAGGATGGCTGTTCGGCGCAGTGGTGGGCACGGTCTTTGCCGTGATCGGCTTCGCGCTGGGTGCCTTCGTGATCAGCCTGGTGGGGCGCGCCGCCTTCAACGCCGATGTGAGCTTCGACGAAATGGTACGGACCCTCGGGCTGGCCTATGTCTGGCAAGTTGTGGGAGTCATCGGCATCGCGGCTGTGCTGTCACCTGCCCTGGCCTTCCTGACGGCTCCCGCGGTCTTTGTCGCCGCCCTGTTGGGGCTGGTCGCCTGGTTGGTGGCGACGAAGGAAGCGCTGGATCTGGAGTGGCTTCCGACCATCGTCACCGTGATCATAGGGTGGCTGGTGGTCGCGGCCATCATGGTCGCTAGCGGCATAGTGCTCGGGCTCCTGGGCCTGGGCGCGGCTGGGGTGGGAGGACTCCTCGGCTAGCCAATTAAGGGAGGTCCGTCAGCGGGGCTGGGGCTGCCCACCAAAGTGGAGCAACCAAGCTGCACGGCGGGGATGCCCGGCCTACGGCAGCTCGCTGTGCATGTAGCCGTTGCTGCCGAACAGGATCACCCAGCTCCCATCCGGCGCGAACGCCACCTGCCTGATCTCCTCGTTGTCGT
>JBAVWD010000439.1:0-3426 GCA_049697655.1 Anaerolineae bacterium
GTCCAGTGCTCTGGGTCATGGTCCTCACAGGAGAGATGGACACCACAGACAGTTTCGGCCTCTCTTCTGCCCGACCAGTTGGCTCCGAGCCACCTGCTGAGTTGCGCCCGGCAAACTCCCACCGCGCGGCAGCACCAAGGGAATGACCGATGCCCACAATCCGGGCGCACTCATATAGGTCGAGGTAACGCAGGACATATTCCAGCTGGCGCGAGTAGTGCTCGGGCGTAAGGCCAATGTCGTACATCACTGCATCCAGGTTCCCGCCATCACGTCCCAAACCAGCCAGCACCAGGCCAATAGCCTCCTTCCCTTGCCGCTGCACCGAACGGAGGACACTGTCTACAAGACCTACCTCGCGGCCCAACCACGCCTTCCTTATGCCCCAAGAACCTCTGCTACCCCCAAAGCCGTGCAAGAAGGCCACGACCACCCGGTCCTGTCTTTCTCTCTGGGCGGAAGTGTCCGGGAGTAGGTTGGGCAACACCAGGGTCACAGGCGACTTGCTGAGACCAGTCTGTCTCCGGAACTCCTCCAACTCGAGGCCGTCCAACAGATCCGTCACATCAAGATCGAGGAGGGTCCTGTTTCCCTCGACCCTCCTCGACCTCGAGAACTCCGCTACTAGATTGATGCGTGATTCGTTTATCAAGCGCCTATCAGGCACTCCCTTTGCTGTCCGACACACCGCGACGCCCACCGATGTATCAGCAAGACAAGAAAACGCGACGATCGAGTCAGGTCATCGCGCTAGTCATGGCGCGATCGCGCCGTCACTCAGTACGTAGACCCTCGGATTGACCAAGGTTCCGAAGCGGCCTACTATGCCCTACGTCCCGCAAGTAGCGCAACTGGTCGCGGCACAGCCAGAACAGCCGCCACCGGTCAGAGAGCGGCTACTCTCTCCTCCGTCGCCCCCTTTGCTCACCGCCGAGAACAAGGAAATGGCTCGCCGAGTACGAGCGCCACTGCACTCAACACACGCGACAGGCTCGTCGGACTGGCTGAAACTACGCAGCACCTCGAACTTGCATTGACAATCGTCACACCGATACTCGTAGAGCGGCATCACATTCTCCTTGCGCGACAGAACAAGAAGCTACTACCACAAGTCTACCACACGATTGCAGGGCCGTCAAATCGGCAGGCAGCCCTCGTCGACCAAAAGGAGAGCATGTCGCAGGAACTGGCCAACAGGGCCCTCCTTCTGGTCGAGACTACCCTTCGGCCAACCCCCAGAGGGGACCACCGCATGGAGACTATCAGGCGCCCAGAAGGGCTCTGTTGATCCTGGCGAATCTCTCTTGCGCCTTCTTCTCCTCAACCCGGAGGTTCTCAGGCGCATCCCAAAGTGTCACGGAGTTCTAGTCAGTATACTCCAAGTTCGCGCAAGCGTTCATCAGAAATGCCGAAATGATGGCCCAGTTCGTGCATAACCACCTGTCGCACTTTGCGACGAACCTCCTCCGCGCTGCGGCAGTAGGCCTCGATAGGTCCTTGATAGATCGTGATCTTGTCTGGCAATACCAGCCCGTAGCGAGTGGTGCGCTCAGTCAAGGGCACACCCTCGTACAAGCCGAAAAGAGTCTCGTCAGGCGAAAGGCCCGCGCTCTCCAAGTCCTCACGGCTGGGCCAGGCCTCGATCACCACATCTACGTTTTCCATCTTCTCCTGGAACTCGGGAGACAGACTGTCCAGAGCTTCCGCAACCAGTCTCTCAAACCGTGACCTGTTCACAGCTCACCCCCTGATCATCCTGCCCGGTTGGCAGGTACGGCAGAAGTTCGTCAGCCTCCCTCTGGCCGTGATCTCCGAGATGGGGGTTGCGCACCGGGGGCACGGGGATCCACCCTTGCCGTGCACGCTCAGGAAGTCCCTGATCTTGACGTCGATGTCGTCGCCGACGCGCTCCCTCAAGACGGTGATGGCCTCGGACAGCACCGATCGAATGGAGCGGTGCAGCCGCTCCACTTCGTCAGGGGACAGGCTAGGGCGCTTCCGAAAGGGGTACACTCCCGCGGCGAAGAGGATCTCGTCGGCGTAGGCGTTGCCAATCCCTGCCACCACGGCTTGATTGGTCAGTAGACCTTTGATCTCCCCCCTGCGCTGCCGCAGTCTCTCTCGGAACACTCCCACGGTCAGTGCCGGATCGAGGGCATCAGGGCCTTGCCCGGCGAAGCCAGGGACGAGTCCCTCATCCAGCGTCAGATAGACCTTGCCCATGGCCTTGGCGTCCGCGTAGCGTAGATCCGTCCCGCCGGAGAGGTGGAGGATCACAAACGTCTTGGATGGACCGCGCTCGTCCGGAGGACAGTAGTGCAGCCGTCCCGCCAGCATCGGGTTGACCACGATCACGTGTCCGGTCTCCAGGTCAAGCAGCAAGAACTTCCCCCGTCGCCTCACGCGCCAGACCTGGTTGCCTTGTAGAGTAGCGGCGAAACCATCTGGGACGAGTGTGCGCACCACGAGTGGCCTGAGCACCTCCACCCCCTCGATCCGCTGACCAGGCAGCACACCCTCCAGGTACTCCTTGATCACCTCGAGATCAGGGAGTTCAGGCATTTCGCCCCGACCCGCTGGAGAAAGCGCTAATCAGATCTGGCGGGAATCGCC
The DNA here is from genome assembly GCA_049697655.1 of Anaerolineae bacterium. GTDB lineage: Bacteria > Chloroflexota > Anaerolineae > UBA7937 > B3-Chlor > JAUVXJ01. The sequence continues at coordinate 2,614 of JBAVWD010000439.1, forward strand.
GCATACGCCCCTCCCGATCCACACACAGGTGCTTCGTATGCCCCGTAACCAGAAGCTGCCCTGTCTCCTGCATCAACACCTCGTAGTACATGGTGACGCTCCGGCTGCGGACGTCCGCCACCGAAGTCCTGACCACCACCACGTCGTCGTATCGTGCCGGAGCGATGAATCTGGCATCCACCTCCGTCACTGGAAGGTAGAGACCCTGCTCATCGAACTCGCGGTAGTTGCCGCCCCTCTGCCTCATGAACTCGCCTCGGCCTACCTCGAACCACACGATGTAGTTGGTGTGATACACGATGCCCATGGCATCAGTTTCTGCGTAGCGGACCCGCAGACAAGTCTCGACCACATCCTTTCCGCCCATACGCTCTCCCCTAGCCAAGAAGTTGACTCCTGTCGCCATCATATCACGGCTGGCGCATGTTGTCAACGCGCACAACCGTCGACCGACGGAGGTCGGGAGAGGAGCAGGGCCCTTCGCCCTGCGAACGTCATTCTCCCATCTCGTCTTCCAGCTTGGTCAGCTTCTAGCGCGCCAGCCGACCTTCGTGGATCCTCAGGAACACAACCCCAGCAAGGATCATCAGGCTGCCACCAAGCTGCATGCCACCTAAGCGCTCGCCCAGCAGCACATAGGCGAGCGCTGCGGTGAAGACCGGCTCCACGGTGAGTATCAGATTGGCGACGCTGGAGGGTAGGTAGCCCAGGCTCACGTTGTACAAGCCGAAGCCAGCCACGGTGGGCCCAGCCGCCAGCAGGAACAGAATGGCCCAACCGCCCAGGGCGCTACCCAACCACAAGAGGTTGGAC
>JBAVWD010000440.1:0-1812 GCA_049697655.1 Anaerolineae bacterium
TCTCGTGCCTCACGTGCTGGGCCAGGGACACGCGCTGGAGGACGCAGGTTACCGGGTCGAGCAGATGTCGGTGCGGCTGGCCGCCATGGGCCTCGGCTCCTGTTTCATCGGCGCGCTGAGACGCGAGAACGAAGTCCGCGCCCGCCATACCTTGCCTGAAGCCGCCCGCATCGGCGCCTTTTTGATCTTCGGACGCCCCTCGACCAGTCTGGGGGGGCGCGCCACCAACCGATTGCTCCGTTCGGCCTCAGGCGCGAACCGCAAGCTCGCGGCAACCGACCTCTACTTCGAGGGCAACTTCGAGAACCCTGCCACGCCTTCGGGCCGGATGGCGCCCCTCATCGAGGCCGCGCGTCATGCTCCATCGGCCGTCAATGCGCAGCCCTGGCGCTTGCTGTGGGTTGATGAGAGTCTATACATCTCTGTTACGACAGACAACAGACGATACGGGCGCGGCCCTCAACAGGAATACCGTCTATACGACGGAGGCGCCGCCATGGCCAACATCGCTCTGGCCATGGAAGCACTGAACTTGAACGGCCGGTGGCAGTTGGTGGAAAAGGCAGGGCCTCACCTACCTGAGCATCCCATGAACCTGCAACCGCTGGCGAAGCTTTTCCTGGAGGGCATGGGTTGACACGCGAACCGCTCTCTTCACCGCGCACTCTGATAGGTTACCGGGCAGCAGCGCTGCTCCTGGCTCGCATACCCTGATGGGACCACCCAGCGCCGTGAGCACACCGTTCGAGACCCCGACGGGTTTCCAGACGACCACGGCTTGAAGGAGAAAGCAACATGGATCGCGACACCATCATCATAGTGTCAGGACTACCCAGGTCTGGCACCTCGCTCATGATGAGCATGCTCGAGGCCGGCGGACTGGGAGTTCTAACCGACGGCATCAGATCGCCCGATGAGGACAACCCCAAGGGCTACTACGAGTTTGAGCGGGTCAGGCAGATCGAACACGACCAGGCCTGGCTGGAGGATGCCAGGGGCCAAGCAGTCAAGATGGTCGCTGAACTACTCAAGCACCTTCCCCCAGAATACAGCTACGAAGTCGTCTTCATGCAACGTAACCTGGAGGAGATCCTGGCATCCCAGCGCCAGATGCTGATCAGGAGGGGAGAGCCCACGGACAAGGTCAGCGACGAGGACCTGGCCAGGATGTTCAGGAACCACCTGGAACGCGTCGAGGCCTGGATTGCAGAGCGGCCCAATGTGGATGTGGCCTACGTGAGCTACAACGATCTGGTGGCTGACCCCACTGCACAGGCGCGTCGAGTAAACCAGTTCCTGGGAGGCACTCTGGAAGTCGAGAAGATGGTCAACGCCATAGACGCCTCGCTCTATCGGCAGCGGCGATAGTGCTTCTCTCACCGCCCCTGTGCACACCAGCTTGGACGTCACCAGGCGATCGAGGCAGTGCGGTCGCTGTACCCTCCCGGCGCGGAAGATTTTCTTGCCCAGCTCACACCCTTGCCATGAGGCAAGGTTTGGACTACATTTCAGTCCCTGAATGAAGTCGCCGCTACGCTGGCTGTCAGCGGGCAAATTGTAGCAAAGGAGATATGTTTTCGATGACTGGCAACAGTTTCATGAGTTCCCCCAAATTGTTCTTCACCTCCGAGTCCGTCACGGAGGGGCACCCAGATAAGATCTGCGATCAGGTCAGCGATGCCGTTCTCGACGCCATCATCGCCGAGGACCCCGATGCCAGGGTGGCTTGTGAATGCGCGACGACCACGGGCCTGATGATCGTCATGGGTGAGATCACCACATCCACCTATGTCGAGATCGCAGATATCGCCC
>JBAVWD010000441.1:0-3201 GCA_049697655.1 Anaerolineae bacterium
ACGGGCGTCCAGGGCTTTCGTGCCCGGGTAGCTGAGGGAGCCTGTGTCCTCGTAGATACCTAGAAGCAAGAGGGTGGACTCCACCGGAGACACGTTGATGTGAGACTGGAAGATCTGCTCCACCAGGAGAGTAGTCGTCGAACCCACATCTCCACTGTGGAAGGTCATTCTAGACACCAACTCCCTCTCCAACAGGTGATGATCTATGAATCGCACCTCCGTCTCATCGGACAAACCCTTCAGCGAGGGAATACTCTGCGTGTCTACGACAATCATGAGTCTGATGCGGCCTCGCGGAATGTCCTCACGCCGAGCGAAGGGAAACTCGTCCCCATACAGAGCAAGGAAGTCCTGAAGATTACGATTCAACCGTTGGGGAAGAACCGGGATGGCCTTGGGGTACAGCTTGACTGCGCCGAGCATGGATGCCAACCCGTCGAAATCGGTGTTCTCGTGCGAAGTCACTATCTCCATCCTGAACTCTCTCTTCTGAATTGTATCAGAGCGCGTCGCATTTGACAATCGGGTTGGGCGGACCTATAATGGGAAGTCAATAGGCACACTTGCTGTGCCTCTTTTGACGGAGGCATGTTGCGCTTCTCAAGGGTCAGATCACAGGCGAGGCTTTGGGTTCTGGTCCTGTGTTTTGTTGCGGCGGGCGCCGCGCTGGCAAATCTCCTTTTGCCCCTCGCCTTGTCGGCTAGAACCACTGTGTCTGCCTACCGGGCACCTCACCTCGTCCCCAACACCGACGTCAACCCATTTGGGGCCAACATGTTCCTCGATCGCGAGGTGGAGGAATGGAAGCTCAGAAAAACCCTCGAGATGGCCCAAGAAGCACATCTGGGCTGGGTCAAGCAGCAGTTCACGTGGGAGGAGATAGAGCCGGTTCAGAAAGGAGAGTACTTCGACGAGCGCACCAGGCGCAGCAGCTGGGAGAAGTATGATCGAATAGTAGACCTGTGTGAGGAGTACGGCCTCCAGATTGTCGCCCGCCTTGATCGCCCGCCGGACTGGACACGGGAGGACAACACCTACAAGGAACGTCCTCCCGACAACTTCCAGGACTACGGCGATTTCGTCTATGCGTTCGTAGATCGTTACCGCGGGAGAATTAGATATGTCCAGATTTGGAATGAGCCGAACATCTTTCCCGAGTGGGGAAACAGGCCTGTGGATCCAGAAGAATACGTCGCCCTGCTGCGCGTGGCCTACCAGCGGGCCAAGCAGGCAGACCCCAACGTCTATGTGCTGAGTGCTCCTCTGGCTATCACCCTTGGTCAAGAGCATCCAGAGCCAGGTAAGTGGATCAGCATGAACGAGATCGACTACCTGGAAGAGATGTACAAGGCAGGAGCCAAGGACTACTTCGACATACTGTCCGCGAACGCCTTCGGGCTTGGCAGCCCACCGGAGGAGCCAGCCCAGCCGCGAGTCCTGAACTTCCACAGGGTGCTCTTCCTGCGGGACGTGATGGAGCGCTACGGAGATGCTGACAAGCCGGTATGGTTCAACGAGTACGGGTGGAACGCCTCGCCCGAAGACTTCGGGGAAGAGCAGCTGATCTGGCAGCGCGTCAGCGAAGAGGAGCAGGCTCAATACACGGTTGGGGGGGTCGAGTACGCCCAGGAGCACTGGCCTTGGGCAGGGGTGTTCAATATCTGGTACTTCAGGCAGGTAGGAAACATCTCTCCTGACAGATCGGACTACTACTTTCGCATGGTGGATATCGACTTCACACCGCGTCTGGTCTACAACGCGGTCGAGCAGACCGCACAGGGTTTGCAGGAACCACTAGGTCCCGGCTACTATCAGGAAACCAACCCTGCTCTCGTTTTCGATGGAGAATGGCAGCCGGTGATCGATCCTCAAGCGAGCGCCCAAGCGCATATCTTGAGCGAAGCAGAGGGCTACGCGGTGACTCTGACGTTCGTCGGAGAGAATGCCGACCTGATTGCATCGATCGGACCCGAGGGCGGGCGACTGGGAGTATCCTTGGACGGGCACACTGTGGATAACCTGCCCAGGAGCGGCCAGGGGCAATCCTACGTAGACCTGTTCAGTCCGGTACGCCAGTGGCAGCGTCGCGTCCCCCTGGTCTATCAAGCCGATGACGTAGAGCATACGCTCGTGTTGACGGTGCTCCAACGGGCAAACCTGGCGTCAGAAGGTAACCAGATAGCCATCGATGCCTTCGAGATCACGCGAGGGGAGCGCTCTTCCCTCCCCTATGCCATGGCCGCTCTCCTGATCCTGGCGGTGGTTGCTTCGGCTGGCCTCGCATTACGGGAGTGCAGGTTGCTGCGACGTAGGGAACGCTGACGTGCCGAGCGCGTGACGGGTCTCATCGTTGCAGCTGAGTTCATTCTGACGGGGCCGCTGCAATTCTGATCGCTTTGCCCTGGGGCCCCTTCCAGTGATTCTCTCGCGCAGAGCCACACCCTTCCTCAGATGAAGCTTAGTGTTCTGCTCAGATTCCTCTTGGTTTGTGCGGCCCTCACCGCGTCTGTTGCGGGAGCGAGGAGCAATGCGGTCCCCAGCCTAATGCTCAGCAGGGCCGTGCACTTCCAAGCACAGAAGAAATACGGCCAGGCCATCGAGGTATACACCGAGTTGGCCAGCATCAGACCCCAGTGGACCGCACCCCACGTGCGGTTGGGCGAGATCTACCTTGCCCAAGGGAGGTTTGATGAAGCGAAGACGCAGTTCTCCTTCGCGAGAAGGCTCGACGAGAGCGAACCACGCGCGCTGGATGGTTTGGCCGAGGTGTCTCTTCACGAGGGTGATAGGCCGGCCGCCGTCGAGCTGTGGAAGGCGGCTTTAGCTGTGAACTCCCGCGACACGCATGCCCTGTACCGACTGGCGCAGACCCATCTCGAGTCGTCCGACTTGGCGGCAGCTGTGGCCGATCTGCAGCGGGTTCTCAGACACGAGAGAGATCACCAGGGCGCTCACTACCTCCTGGGACTGATGTGCGCTGCCGACGAGCGTACGCTAGCGACCGAGCATTTGGCGATCGCTGCCGAAGGTGCCGACCCGACACTGGCGACACGAGGTCATGACATGCTCGATGTCCTGGCAGACCTGGGTCACTCTCAAGATGATGCCGAGCAGTCCGCGCGTCTCGCGCACGCATTACTACGGTGTGAGCAGCCAGGGTTGGCTCTCAGGCAACTGGACCGGGTGCTTGCTCTACAGCCA
>JBAVWD010000442.1:0-5798 GCA_049697655.1 Anaerolineae bacterium
CATCAAAGGGCGCGTGCAACGGGCGGCCGAGGCCTTGGGCATCGCCGAGTTGTTGAACCGCAAGCCGAAACAACTCTCCGGCGGACAGCGGCAGCGAGTAGCTTTGGGCCGGGCTATCGTCCGTGAACCTGCGGTGTTCCTGATGGACGAGCCTCTTTCCAACCTCGATGCGAAGCTACGGGTGGAGGCACGAGCTATGCTCAGCAGGCTACATCTAAGATTGGGAACAACCTTCATCTATGTGACTCACGACCAGACAGAGGCCATGACCATGGGCACTAGGATTGCCGTTCAAAAGGATGGCTTGCTCCAGCAAGTAGACACACCCCAAAACCTGTACGATCATCCGGCGAACATCTTCGTGGCTGGGTTCATCGGCAGTCCGGCGATGAACTTCTTCCCCAACTCCAAGTTGACCGGCAGTAACCAGGAGATGTACATCCAAACCGATGCTTTCGAGCTACAGGTGCCCCAGGACAAGATACCTGCCCTCACTGAACACCTGGGCAAGGAGGTGGTTTTCGGCATCAGGCCGGAGGACGTCCATGACAAACAGTTCGTGCCCGTTGATGTCTGTTGTGCGCCTCTGGTGGCCAAAGTGGACGTCGTAGAGCCTATGGGTTCGGAGAAGTACCTCTACCTGATGATCGACAGCAAAGAGTTCGTCGCTCGGGTGGACCCACGCACGTCAGCAACAGTGCGCCAGGAGATGGAGATCGCCCTGGACATGGACAATATGCATCTCTTCGATGCCAAGACGGAGGAAGCCATACTGTAAACGTCGCATTCTGTGGAGGAGGCGGTCGATCAAGTGAGCTCAATCGCTTTAGGGGCTGAGGCCCCTTCATTCAAGGGGCGGCTGGGCCGAGTTTTCTCGGAGCACAACGCCAAGTTCTACTTCGTGTTGCCTGCACTCTTGTATCTGCTCATCATAGGGATCTTCCCCTTGATCTTCTCGCTCGGGCTTTCTTTCCTCAACTGGGACGTAGCGGCACAGCGCCCCATGAGTTTCGCCGGACTGGACAACTACGCCGAACTCCTTCGAGATGACCGCTTTTGGCGCACCTTTCTCAACACGATCCTCTTTGTGATAGGGGCGGTCACTCTTGAGGTTGTCTTCGGGTTTGGTCTAGCTCTACTGCTCAATCGCGAGATCCGGGGGCAGACTGTCTTTCGTGTACTTCTCATGCTCCCCATGATGGCCACACCGGTCGCTGTGGGCTACATCTGGCGGATGCTCTACCACGTGACCAACGGCCCGATCAATCACGTCCTACGGGTACTGCATCTGCCCATAGGAATGTGGCTTTCCGATGGTAGCACGTCGTTGATGTCAGTCATTATCACCGACATTTGGCAATGGACACCCTTTGCCTTCATCATCCTCCTGGCCGGATTGCAGTCCCTGCCCACAGAGCCATTCGAGGCAGCTAAGGTGGACGGAGCCTCAAGTCTGCAGACTCTTTACTATCTGACTCTGCCCATGATACGGCCTATCCTGGTCATCGTCTTCCTGCTGCGGATGGTGGAGGCGATTAAGATCTTTGACATCATCTATGTTATGACTGCGGGTGGGCCCGGCATGTCCACTGAGACCTCCACCATGTATGCAAAACTGGTCAGCCTGACCCAGTTTCGACTGGGATACGGCGCGGCCATCGCCTATGTGCTATTGATCTTGTCCATAATCGTGTTCATCATCCTGACGCGCGTTCTCCCCACTGAGGTGGAGATGGAATAGGTTTTTCACCGATAGAGCCCCCAGCGCGCTGACGTATAGGAGGGAAGTTATGCTGGGTTCAAGACGAGCGCGGCGACGCCTAGGGTATGTACTGCTGTACGTCGTATTGATCACCATAACGGTGGTGATGGTTTTCCCCGTCTACTGGACTTTTGTTACCGCCTTCAAGTTCCCGCGGGATGCCTTCACCTATCCGCCCAAGTACGTGCCCTATGTTCAGTTTGAGCCGACCTTGTTTGCCTGGAGAGACGTAGGCTTGATCAAGGATCCCACGCAGCGAGGCACGCACGATCCCACCACCATTCTGTACACGTTGCGAAACAGCGTGATCACCGCCATCGGGAGCACCGCCGTATCGGTGATATTGGGTTCACTCGCCGCTTATGGTCTAGCTCGCTTCGAGTTCAAACGTTGGAAGAATCGGGACATCGCCTTTTTCATCCTCTCACAGCGCATGTTGCCCCCGATCGTCCTGGTGATTCCCTACTTCATTCTCTACACCCGCTTGGGTTTGATAGATACCTGGCATGGCCTGATCATCGCCCACACCGTGGCGAACCTGCCCTTCGTGGTTTGGATCATGCGCGGCTTCTTCCTCGGGATCCCCAAGGAACTGGAAGAGAGCGCCCGCATTGATGGCTGCTCCTATTTTCAAGCTTTCCGGAGCATCATTCTGCCACTGTCCTTGCCTGGGCTAGCAGCGACCAGCGCCTTCACCACCATCTTTTCCTGGAATGAGTTGCTTTTCGCGATCACCCTCACCTTCAGGAAGGCCCAGACTTTCCCCACAGTCGTGGCTGGCCTGACCCATGGCAGCGCGGCCCTGTGGTGGGATATCTCAGCCATGCTGCTGCTGGCTATCGTACCAGTTTTCATTTTCGTCCTCATATTCCAGAAGTACATCGTAGCTGGCCTGACATTGGGGGCCATGAAGTGAGGTAGAGAGCCCTTAAGAAAGGAGGTGAGAAAAGGCAAGCTTGACAACCGACTAGCATCCTACCAAAACGAACATCGGCAAGAACACTCATCACAAAGGGAGGAAAGGAAAGTGAAAGCAAGACTCGGTACGATAGTGATTGCGGGGCTGTTGCTGGCTTTACTCGCGTCTTGCGCACCGCCGGCAACCCCACCGCCTGCACCCACCACGCCAGCCGAGGCGACCGCACCGCCCGAGGCAACTCCGCCGCCTGTCGAGACGCCTCCTCCTGGCCTGCTGTGCGAGGGGGTGGAGATAGTGGCGGTCACCCAGCCCGGACCCTTCATCGCCGGCCCGCTCTTCGATCATGCTGACGAATGGACAGAACTCACCGGCGGGACGGTGGAAGTGGTGGAGGTACCGTATGAGGACCTCTACCAGAAGATCATGACCTCGTTCACCACCGGGGTGCATGCCTACGACATAATCGTAGTGGGCGCCACCTGGCTGCCCGACTTCACCCCCTATCTGGTTCCGCTTGATGACTACATCGCGGACCCGGCTACGAACCCAACCTGGGACGACGTCCTGCCCGCTTTCCGAGAGATCCTCGCCAAGTGGGAGGGCAAGTACTATGCCCTGACCCTGGACGGCGACACCCACTCGCTGTTCTACCGCCGTCACCTCTTCGAGGATGCGGCCAACCAGACCAAGTTCAAGAGCGACTACGGGTATGACCTGGCCATCCCCACGACCATGGACCAACTCCGCGATGTGGCCGAGTTCTTCACGGGTTGGGACTGGACCGGCGACGGCCAAGCTGACTACGGCTGGGCGCAGCCCATGGCGCGCGGCACGCAGTCTCACTGGTGGTTCTGGGACTTCGTGGCACCGTTCTGCGTGCTGCCTAGTGGGCCCGAGGGTCCGGACCAGTACCACGGCCAACTCTACTTCGACCCTGAGACCATGGAGCCTTTGGTAAACGAGCCGTGCATGCTCAAGGGGCTCGAGCTCTACAAAGAGATGGCGGCCTTCGGTCCTCCGGGCATGGAGGCGTGGGGCGTAGGTGAGATTCGGTCCGCCTTCCCCAGCACGGGCAACATCGCCATGACCTTCGAGTGGGGCGCCTTCCCCGGCATGTGCGAAGATACGGCCATGGCTGCTCCTGAGGCCGTTGGTGACTGCGGCACCGCTTCTCGTCCTGGCTCGCTGGAGGTGTGGGACCGCGAGAATCAAGAGTGGCTGACGCTGGACGAGCCCAACACCGCGCCGCTGCTGAACTTCGGCGGCTGGGTGGGAGCCGTGACCCAGACCTCGCCAAACCCGGACTGCGCCTATGACTTCATCAGGTTCCTCAACAGCCCGGAGATCAGCATGCAGGACGTGGTGGTTGGGGACAGTGGCTTCAACGTCTATCGCTACAGCCACATAGAAAACGTTGACGCGTGGACCACAGCCTGGGGTGACGTAGCCGAAACGGACGCGGAGGAATACCTGGCGGCTGTTCAGGCCGACCTGGAGAACCCGAACGTGCTCATTGACCTGCGTATTCCTGGCAAGCCGGAGTATGTGGACACGGTGCTAGACCTCCATGTCAGCTCGGCGATCTCGGGCGAGGAGGACCCGGCGACCGCACTTCAGACCATCTACGATGACTGGGAGGCGATCACGGATCGCCTGGGCCGGGACGAGCAGAAGGCTGTCTATCGCTCCATGATGGGCATGGACTAGCGGACCTGGCCGGCTGAAGGTAGGTCTATGCGGGGCCTTTGTCGCTCTCCCGGGCCAAAGGCCCCGCTCTCATTACCACCTGTTATATCGGACTTGCGGGAAGGGGAGATGAAGAACTACATCCTCGCCCATGACCTGGGCACGACGGGCAACAAAGCGACCCTTTACGATCGAGAGGGCTCCCTGGTGAGCAGTTCCTTAAGCACCTACGACACCGAGTATGCCCATACGAGTTGGGCTGAGCAAAACCCTGAAGATTGGTGGCAGGCGGTATGCGCTTCAACACATAGACTGCTACGAGAGACCGGGGTCGGTGCTGACGAAGTGGCTTGCATAGTCTTCAGCGGGCAAATGATGGGCTGCGTCCCTCTGAATAGAAACGCCAGGCCCTTGCGCAAGGCCATCATCTGGGCGGATCAGCGTTCAGTGGAACAGGAACGTTGGGTGGGCGAGCGCATTTCTCCAGAGCAGGTCTATCGCATCACGGGACACCGACTCAGCGCCTCCTACTCGTTGTGCAAGATGCTCTGGCTGCGGGATCATCAGGCGGATGTCTATAAGGCCGCCTATAAGTTTGTTCACGCTAAGGACGCCATCGTGGCCCGGCTGACGGGTGTCTTCGTGACGGAGCCCTCCGATGCGTCGGGTATGAACCTTTATGACTTGGAGCGGGGCGGATGGTCCGAGGCCATCATCGAAGCTACCGAACTGGATGCCGCTCAGTTGCCCGAGTTACGCCGCTCAATTGACGTGGTGGGGGAGGTGCTGCCGCAAGTTGCCGAGGAGGTGGGAGTGGCAGTTGTGACGCCCGTCGTCATCGGGGGTGGCGACGGCGCCTGCGCGGCGGCAGGCGCAGGGGTGGTGAGCGAAGGCGCCGCCTACAACTACATCGGCTCCTCTTCCTGGATAGCGCTGGCCAGGGAGAAACCGATCTATGATCCCGACTACAGGACCTTTACTTTCGGCCATGTGGTGCCGGGGATGTTCATGCCCACCGGCACGATGCAGGCTGCGGGCGGATCCTACCAATGGACACGCGACCGTTTGTGCCCCATCGAGGTACAAGCCGCGGAAAGGCTGGGGGTCAGCCCCTATGAACTGATGAATCTTGAGGCAGAGAACTCACCCGCAGGAGCTAATGGGCTGATCTTCCTGCCGTATCTTCTGGGCGAGCGCAGTCCGCGCTGGAACCCACGCGCGCGTGGCGCCTTTATCTGCTTGACCATCCGGCATAAGCGGGCGGATATGATACGCGCCGTGTTGGAAGGCATCACCATGAACCTGCGCGTGATTCTCGATGCCTTCAGGTCCCAGGGCGCTCAGATCGAAGCGATGCGTCTTATCGGCGGTGGCGCTCGTGGGCGGTCCTGGAACCGGATCATGGCTAACGTGTACGGCATGCCTGTGCAT
>JBAVWD010000443.1:0-2090 GCA_049697655.1 Anaerolineae bacterium
GTAGTAGTCTTGCACGCCGAAGACGTGCCACCCGGCACGAGCAAGGGCCTTGGCGAAGCCGGCCCCGCTGGATTCTACCCCCTGTCCTGCCTCGCCGCCTATCTTGAAGGTCATTTCCTTTCTGTCCATGCTCACTTACCTCGGTCGTGCAGTAGAGGTAGATGTGCCATTCTGGCACCGCCTTCCCTGCCAGGGCTGGCATGGTCTGGTTGGGGTGCTATGGTCACCTACTCTACCTTTCTAAACGCCTCGCTCTTCGCCCCACAGACCGGGCATTCATCGGGCAGAACGCCGTCGGAAGTATAGCCGCATACACCACACACGTAGTAGTCACTGCTTTGATCTTGCAGAAGGTGCTCCATGGCCTTCTTGTACAGGCGGGCGTGACCCTCCTCCACGTCTCTGGCGTAGGCAAAAGACAGAACCGCTGCTCGCGCTCCCTCCTCCTCGGCCTCCAAAATCAGTTGAGGGTAGGTCACCTCGTTGATGGTGGTCTCCCTCTCGAAGGAGAAGGCCAGATTGTCCTCAGTGCTCCTGACGATGGCCTCGCCCAGCACCCTGAGGTGGTTGGCGGCATGGACCTCCTCCGCCGCGGCGATGGCTCGGAAGAGCTTGGCCATCTGGGCGTATCCCTCCTCTTCCGCCTTCCTGGCGAAGGCCAACAGCCTGATGTGGGCCTTAGCTTCGCCGGTGAAAGCAAGGTGCAGGTTGCCGCGCGTCTTCTCTCCGAGTTCCGGGTTTCCTGCGGCCACTAGGCGTACCGTTCCTCCTTCCATGGGTCGGCGTCGTTGTGGTAGCCTCGCACCTCCCAGAAGCCCAGGCGGTCCTGGGCCATCATTTCCAGGCCCCGCACCCACTTGGCGCTCTTCCAGAAGTACTTCTTGGGTACTACCAACCGCAAGGGATACCCGTGCTCGGGAGGGAGGGGCAAATCGTTGTACCGATAGGCGAGGAGGACGTCGCCATCCATAAGGACGTCCAGGGGCACATTGGTCGTGAAGCCCTGTTCGCAATGCACCATCACGAACATGGCGTTGGGTTTGACCTCCACCATCTTCATCAGGTCTCTGAAGAGGACGCCTTCCCAGATGGTGTCGAGCTTACTCCAACCTGTTACGCAATGGATGTCGGCCACGATCCTCGTCGCCGGTAACTCCAGGAGCTGATCGTAAGACATGGTGACAGGATCTTCAACCAGGCCGAAGACTCTCAGATCCCACGTCTCGCGGTCGAACTTGGGTATGCTGCCGTAGTGGAGGACAGGGAACTTCTCCGTCAAGCGCTGGCCCGGCGGCACACGATCCGACTTCTCCTTCTCCTCTTGCGTTGAGCGCCGATGGAGCATCTTTTCACCTCACTGCACAGTTCTCTGCGCCCTCTGGAGCCGCTCAGCCAGCGCCCCTACCAGGGGCGGGACCCAGCACAGGTTTGCAGCGATCGCCTCCAGGGCGGTGTAGGTTTGTGTGGTGGGGCTGAATCCCCCCATGCGCGCCAGCAACAGTCCCAGGGGAACAATCAGAACTACCGTCAGGCTCGCCAGCAGGACAGGGTGGCGCACGTAGCGGGCAGACGCTGTCGACCATGACCCCGTCTCTCTCCGCAAGAAGAGGAGCCCCGAGACGTTCGCCCCGATCTGATCGCTCATGGAGTAGAGATAGGGGATGTAGAACCCCTGCACACCATAAACGTCTATGCCCACCGCGCGGCTGCTCCAATCTACGATCCATGGTGCCATCATCCCCAGGAGTTTGCCCCAGCCATACGCCTCCGCCATCGTCGTCTCGGCGCGGCGAAACCGCTGACGCAAGGCATAGACGCCCTCGAAGACACTCTCCCCCTCGCCCGAGAGGGTGCGCACCAGCCACTGCCCGACAGGACTGAGCTGAAAGCCGAAGGCATCCAACAAGAGCCCCAGGGTCAGCCCCCCAGCGAACCCGGCAACGGTGAACTTGGCCAGTTCGCCGAACTCTTCCTGGGCCTCGGCCTCCTCTGTTTCTTCTGTCTCCGGGCCGGTTGCTAGAGGCGGCGCAGTTCCACGCTCGCTGGCTCCGCTGGACATCCCGCATTCCCCGTCGGCATACCGGCTCGGC
>JBAVWD010000444.1:0-1839 GCA_049697655.1 Anaerolineae bacterium
GCGACAAAGCCTGGAGATAGCTGACCGCGCCTGCGTGCTGGAAAACGGGCGGATTGCCTTGGAGGGAGGCTGTCAAGAGCTTCTCCAGGAGGAGCTGGTCAGAAAAGCCTATCTGGGGTTGTAGCCCGGATGGTCCGCTGGGTCACGTGGCAGCCGATGGCTACATCGAGACGGGCCTAGTGGCCAGTCGCTCCGGCGATGACCGCCGGAGCGATCATCAGCCGCTTGCCCGTTCCTTTCGAAACGCCTATTGGTGTAGCTGGCTTTCGCCGCCTGGCCGGTCGCAGTCCCTTCCCACACATCCGCCCAACTGCCACGACTGTCCCGTTGCCATTGGTCTCTGCACCCAACCCATACTCAGGAGGCAACATGGGTGGCACGGTTCTTGTTCTCTTCTATGGGAGCATACTCTTCTGTATCGTCGCCTCCGCGGTGAGAATAGCCAAGTATGTCTCTGCTCCTCTGCACTTGCGATGGGAGCTCTATCGAGGGAGTTCTGTCTATGAACTGAGAGACTGGTGGCAGAAGAGTCCTCGGCGTCTCGGAGACAGACTCGCAGGGGTGATCCTTGACGTCCTTCTCTTGAGAGAGTTCTACCGGCTCAACAGGAGCTTCTGGTACTTCCTCTTCCTGTTCCATCTTGGTCTCTACCTCCTCTTCGTTTGGCACCTCTGGCTTTTTGTCACGGCAGTGACGCTGCCCTTCGAAGCTGCCGGGGACGGGTGGCTGGTCTTCGGGCACGTGGCCACGGCGTTGAGCCTCATCGGAGGGACTGGTATTGTGATCAAACGTGCCGTGGACAAAGAGCTGAACGTCTACTATGGGCGTCTCCACTTTGTCAAGTGGCTGCTGATCCTCCTCATCCTGGCTGGAGGATTCCTTGCTGTCGTTTTCCACTTCGAGTCGGATGTGCCCCAACTGCTGAGGTACGTCAATACCCAGGTTACCTTTCAAGACCTGGAGCTCAAGCTTCATCCTGCTTTGGGGCCAGCGAGCCACGTTTTCTTCGTTTCCTTCTGGCTCCTCTATCTTCCTTTCAGCCATGTCCTGCGGCTCTTCTTCAGATATTATCAGTACCTCAGATGGGATGATGTCCCCAACGCGAGTGGAAGCACCATTGAAAGAAAGGTGCAGGATAACCTCAATCGCCCCGTCGGCTGGTCAGCTCCTCACATCAAGGCAGGCAAGGCTTGGCGAGAAGTGATCAGAGAGACAGAAGACCTGTAGCAGTGGAGCGCTGTTGAAGACGAAGAAAACTAAGGTTATTGGTATCAGCAGGGGCGGGGACGAGCCCCTCCTTGAAATCTCGAGTCAGGATTGGATCACCCTTCCCTGCACTACTGACCAGCCTGTGTCTATCAGGCCCCTCACGGATGAACAAAGGAAACAGCTCGAGCATTCGCTTGACGGCGTGTCAGCTCTGGGAATCCCCAAGCCGAAGAACAAGGCCGAGGAGGAGAAGCTGGTTCAAGGTTTTCTCAACGGACTGAGAAAACTGCTCTCCCAGGACGACAACTGGACCTTTTGGGAACCCCTGGTCTATAGCCTGGAAAGCTGCGTCAGATGTCAGACCTGCAGCGACGCCTGCCCCATTTATGTCTCGAGTGGGAAGCAGGAGATCTACCGACCCACTTACCGGGGAGAGGTCCTGCGAAGGATCATCAACAAGTACATCAAGAGGGGAGGAAGAATATCCTCCAAGCTGTATGGCGAAGAGATCGATCTAAACTGGCCAACCGTGGCGAGATTGGCAGAACTGGCCTATCGATGCACCCTCTGCCGAAGGTGTGCGCAAGCGTGTCCGATGGGTGTCGACAACGCTCTCATCAGCCGTGAGAT
>JBAVWD010000445.1:0-2044 GCA_049697655.1 Anaerolineae bacterium
GTTCTGGGACCTCTTCTTCCGCAGCTTCAAGAAGTCGTGGAACAAAGAGATGAAGGCCATCAAGGTTGGGCCCACTAAATTCGGCGTCGAGTTGATGGACCTAGAGCCCGATGCGCCGGATCTCCTCGACACTGTGACGGGCGCCATCGTAAGGTATCTCAGCTAGCCAAGGCTGACCCCCCCCCGACGTTCAAGGCCCTGGGCCGCTCCTGCGATACGCTGCTTCGCAGCTACTCAGGATGCGGCCTTCCAGCCAGGCTCAGGGGGCGGCTTCGACATGCGCTTCGGTGCGGGATTCGCCCTACTCAGGGCTATCCTTCGTCGAGCTCAGGGCGCGGCTTTCATAGGCCTCCTCCCACAGGCTCAGCGCACGGGTCGCCACGGGCTCGTAGTGAGGGCTTCAGCCCTTGGGAACGCGCTGAAGCGCGCACTACAAACGAGCCAGCCCCTTCGACTGTGCTCAGGGCAGGCTTCGATGAGGGCGCCGTGGAAACGGCCACGACGCTTCTGGGGAGCTTCGCTCAGCAGGCGCCCGCGGATTGAGGGCACTCGAGAGAGCCCACCTCCGCGAGCATCTTCGAGGGAACCCCGCGAACAACGGCGAGGGGCATGGGAGACTCACCCCATGCCCCTCGACTCGCAACTGAGTCTCAACTACTGGGCGAGCGCGCTACTCCTTGCGTCGTGAGCGCCACCGCAACGTGGCGTACCCGCCGAGACCAGCCAGGCCGGTCCCCAGCAGGGCGATGCTCCCAGACTCCGGTACGAACTCCTCTTCGATCGGCTCGACGGCCTGTCGCCATACGCCTTCTGGCAGCAAACGACCAGCCACGGCGGCTGGATGGCTCTTGCACCTTTCAAGAGGTATAATCGACGAGGGTTCCGAGGCAGCGGGGAATACGCTCGTGGCGGAAGCTGTTGACCTTGCTGGCGAAGGTGCGGTATAATCGGCGCGAGAAGGCGCAGGGGGATTGGAGATGGACTCAACCAGCCGATGGGGTGCGATTGCCAGGGCCGTCAGGGGCAGAGGGCGGGAGATCGCCCTGGTTGTGGTCCTCCTCTTGATCAACTACCTCATCTTCAGCCGTCTGCTCCTGATCGTGTCTGGAGGTCGCCAGGCGACCCCCACTCCTACCCGGACCGCCAAACCCACTTTCACTCCCTTCGATGTGGTGGTGGCCACGCCTACCTTGGGGCAGGAGCCTACGCCTAGCGAAGAGCCATCGCCCGTTGCCTCGCCCACACTCGGCATCCACGTAGTACAAGCCGGTGACACGTTGAGCGGGATCGCGCGTCTTTATGGCACGACGGTGGATGCCATCGTAGAGGCTAATGACCTGGGCAGTGCTGAGGCCATCATAACAGAGGGACAGGAACTGGTCATACCTTCCGCACCGCCTCCGGCCCCCACCGTAGAAGGTACCGTGGCGCCGGCATCCTCGCCATCGTCCACCGTGGGTCAGAGGATCCACGTTGTGCAGCAGGGTGAGACCCTGAGCGAGATAGCTCGGATGTATGGCGTCACCATGGACGAACTGGCTCAGGCCAACGGGCTGGACAACCCAAATGCGATAAGCGTGGGGCAGGCGCTGGTGATCCCGTGACCGTACGGCGGCGGTGAGGCCGTCAAGGCAAGAAAGGGGTGAGGGATGAAGCTGAGACATGCGCTCATCATGGGGATTCTGGTTTTCCTCAATGGGTTCGTCTTCACGGTTTTGCTCCTCATGCTGTCGCGAGAGTTGGCTCACCGCGCCGCCACGCCCACAACGGTGGTCACCGTGGGACCGACGTTTCAACCCACCTTCACCTCGACGCCTGTTGGTCCCACACCCACGTCCACTCTGGCGCCCACGGCCACCAGTGTGCCTGAGGCGACGGCGACCAACACCCTCGTGATCGTTCCGCCAACGGCGACTCACACCAACACGCCGCTCCCGCCGACCGCAACTACCGGGCCAGCCACCCCGACGCAGACACCCGGTGGGGCGACTGCTACCAGCCTGCCCCCCACAGCGACGCCCACCACACCGCCGTCATCGCCGAC
>JBAVWD010000446.1:0-1778 GCA_049697655.1 Anaerolineae bacterium
GTCTTGATCACGTCTCTGATCTCGGCGTTGGATAAGTCGATGACCTCGGCATTCAGCAAGCCACGCAGGGCGTTGAAGATCTGTACGAACCGCACAGGCTGATCGAACTGGCCCATCATGTCGCGAAAGATGCGCCACTCCCGTGGGGTGATGCCGCCCTCGGTTCCCTCTTCCTCGGAGACGGGCTCCGACACGAACTGGCTGAGGGCGTAGGGATCCTCTTTGGGCAAGAACACCTCGTGTACGGTGCCGCTGGTGAAGATCTGCACCAGTCCCCGCCGCTCCGCCTCCCTGACGAAGTCTTTGAACTTGGTGAAGGGTTTCCCCTTTGAATCCCGATGCTCCTTCTCGTCGAAGCCACCCAGGATCTCCACCATCAGCAGCTTGAGGGTGGCCATGGTGGAGATGTTGTCCCTCTGCCTCGCCAGATCGATGGCCTGTACCAGCGCGGCGTAGATGTCTGGTGGCGCCTTCTCCTTCTCCTGCTTCTCCTCCAGGTCCAGCAGGTGTTCGTAGAGCACAAACTCGTCCGCGCTCTGGGCCAGATGAGAGGAGGCGGCCCCTCCGACGCCGATGACCACCACCCACTTGCCGTACTGACGGATGGTGTTCACCACCGGGATAAAATCCCTATCACCTGTCACCAGGATGTAGCAACCGATGTTGGGGTAGCCGTACAGGGTCTTGATGGCATCAATGCAAAGGTGGATGTCCACGCTGTTCTTGATGGTACTGACGCTATGGGACTTGTCCCGCTCGTAGTAGTAGGTGGGCACGTACATCGGCTCGATGCCGTGGGCGTAGAGGGCGCTGGTAACTCTGGGGTACCGGTACCAGTCAGCGTAGGCCTTGGAGCTGGTGATACGCCCGTACTCGGCGCACTTGTCCATCACGTACTCGAAGTTGGGGTCAGCGTCGTAGTTGTTGTGCACCGAGATATAGATGTTCTCGAAGTCTATGAAGACCGCCACGTCCTTCCGGTTGTCCTGCATCACCCACTCCCTTCAACTTGTGTTAGTTTTCGCCCGTACCGGCGCCTGCCGGAGCTGATCGGCGCCCGCAGTCCACAGCCTGGTCTGGGGACGCCGCCCCCCTGGCGACAAGGCGACGTCTAGGGCTCTGCCCAATCAGTCCAGCTTCATAAAATGACCCACGGCCTCCACATATTCCCTGGGGGAAAGCCGCACCGGATGGATCCTTCTGGCAATGGTATATCCCTTGAACAGCTTGTGCACCAGCCAGAAGACCCGGTTCTTGGGCCACCTCAGCAAGCGGCGCACCACGGGCAACAGCCAGGGCCACTCCACAGTGATGGCGAAGAGCTTCTGAAGGTTCTCGATCTGTCGCTTCTCCTGCGGTGGGACGCGGAGCACCGAACTGTCCCACGCGGACACAGAGATGTCGTCGAAGGTGCCCTCCACCAGCCCCTCGCGGCGGGCCAGTTCCCCCAGCTGCGTACGGGGATAGGGCTGGAAGATAAAAGCGTTGGCGAAGGCTGGCCGGCACTTCACGTTGAGCTGCAAGGTCTCCAGATCATCGTCGAGGCCGCCCGTGGGCAGACCCACCATGTTGGTACTCATCACGTTGATGCCCGCCCCCCTCAACATCTGGCAGGCCCCGATGATCTGTTCCTTGGTCATGTTACGCCGCAGCACCATATTTCGAATGCGGTCGTTCCCCGCTTCGACACCCATGCCCACGCTGATGCAACCGGCTTGGCGTAGCTGTTCGACGAGTTCTTCCGTGACCAGGTTGGCCCTGGCATTGCAGAAGAAGGG
>JBAVWD010000447.1:0-2238 GCA_049697655.1 Anaerolineae bacterium
CACGAGCATCAGCCTGCAGACCGGCGCAAGCTTGAACGGTCGAGCCTTGGCGCAAACTGGTGAAGTTACGTTGGACTCCAACACCATCTTCGGTCCGATCTGCGCCGCGAAGCTGACGCCCACACCGACGGCCACGCCGACGGCCACGCCGACGACCACGCTGACGACCACACCGACTCCGACGGACACGCCGCAGCCCCGACCGACACGCACGCCGCGGCCCCAGCCGACGGAAACGCCAACCGCGGCTCCGCCGACGGAAACGCCAACCGCGGCTCCGACGCCCCCCTTCCCGTCGATCCTCCCCGTGACCGGGGTTGGACCGGCCCTGGACTCTCGCCAGCCGCTGGCTGCCGCTGCCGGCCTGGGCTTCCTGGGCTTGGGCCTGGTGCTGTTTGGGTTCGCGCTGCGGCGCAAACGAGGCACGTAATTGGGTTTTTTCTGCCCATCATCATACGGTGACCCAATGCCGCCGCTGCTGGTGGGGATGGAAAGCCGGCGCGCGACGCTGCCCGGAGCACCAAAGCAAGCTGAGGGCAGCCTAGGGGTCTCCGTGTTTGTACGACGTGCTGCACTCCAAGTTCGAAGGAAACAGGAGGGTCATAGGATGAACAGGGACATATTCGAAGGCAAATGGAAGGAAATGCGAGGCCAGGTCAAAGAGTGGTGGGGCAAACTCACCGACGACGACCTGGACCGGGCGGGGGGCAAGGCCGAGAAACTCATCGGTCTGCTCCAGCAGAAGTATGGCTACACCCGCGAGAAAGCCGAACAGGAATTCGATCGTCGGCTGAAAGAGGCCAAGTGAAAGAGGCCAAGGCCCGCTAGAATCGGATCACGAATTCGTACTTTGGCGGGCCGAATGTCTGGCGCCAGGCATCCTGGAGTGCAGCAAGTCGTACAAACACGGAGAACCCGTGGTTCCCAAACTCTGAAAAAGTAGAGGACAAAATGATAAACCTGATTGTAGTGATCATCGTGGGGGCGATCATCGGCTGGGTGGCCAGCATGATCATGCGGACGCGAGGGGGCCTGCTGGTCAATATCGTTGTGGGCATCGTTGGCGCGTTCATAGCAGGCCTCGTGTTGACCCCTCTGCTTGGTATCGGCACGATCAACCAGAACAACTTTAGCCTCCCGGCTTTGATCGTGTCGTTGCTGGGCGCCATCATCCTGCTAGCGATCGTCAGTCTCTTCCAACGGGGGCGCTGACGGTCTTTCACTCTGTCCGGAGGACACCGTGGTCCGGGCGGCCCCGGCAGCGCACCAGCGCCGACCCGCACCGGACGGAGCGGTGGCGGGAGTCGGCGCAGCCGATAAATCATGGAGATTTGCAGCAATGCAAGGAGGTGCAAAATGCATGGGATGGGATCAAACAATAAGCCAAGAGGTTTGAGCAGACTCGCCCGGGCTGCGGGAATCGTTTGCCTGGTACTCGCCGTCGCGCTCACTGTGCCGGCGGGTGGCCCCTTGTTCAACGTGTCTGCAGCTCCGTTCGCGGCCACCTCGCCAACACTGGTTGCGGCGGGGACTTACTCGGTTCTGGCTGGCTCGATAGTGACCAATACCGGCCCGACCACCACCACTGGAGATGTGGGTGTCAGCCCAAGTATCGGGGTACCACCGCATGTCACTGGTTTTCCTCCGGGTACCGTCTATGCTCCGGGCCAGATCCATGACGCTGATACGCACGCGGCTGCGGCTCAGGCTGATAACACCGCTGCATTCGGCTTTCTCGACCAGCCTTGCGGAGTCGGAGTCCCAGACTGGACGGGCATGGGCCTTGTGGCTCTGGTTGGAAGGAACCTCGTGCCAGGCGTCTACTGTGCGGATTCATTTAGTTTGACGGGAACGCTCACCCTCAGTGGGTCAGGCGTCTGGATTTTCAAGTCAGCGAGCACGCTCGTTACTTCAGGCACCGCCAATGTTGTGGGTGGCAACGCTTTTGACGTGTGGTGGCGGGTGGTCAGCTCGGCGACTCTCGGTACAAACACTTCGTTGATAGGAAATATTCTCGCGCTCACGTCTATCGGCATGTTTACCGGAGCAAGCTTGAACGGTCGAGCTCTGGCGCAAACTGGTGCAGTGACGTTGCAGTCCAACTACATCTTCGGTCCGTACTGCGCCGAGAAGCCGATACCGGGCCCGACCCCGCCGGGCCCGCCGGGCCCGCCGGGGGGGTTCGTGCCGGAGCCGGGGAGCGTGATGCTCCTGGGAAGTGGTTTGATGGGCCTGGGC
>JBAVWD010000448.1:0-4732 GCA_049697655.1 Anaerolineae bacterium
CCCCTACTGAGTCACGCCGCATGAGCCGAGCCGCCCTCCGTCACCCTTGCTCGCCGCCATGGCCTGGCCTACAATGCACTTACCACAACGGGATGCCGGCGCGCCATACGATGGCTTATTCGCGTCAATCATAGGCCAGGGCAACCGAGTATAAGTCCCGGGGCTAACCGACGCCGGCGTCTGGACCATCAGCGTGCGTCGAATCAGGGAGAGCCCATGTCTTCACAGCAAGGCCGCAGCCCGAGGCCAGACTCCGGTGGTATCGCCGCCCCTGCGGGGCACACAGGGCGGGTGTGCCCCGTCTGTGGCAGCCACAACCGTGAACAGAGCCGTTTCTGTGCCGATTGTGGAGCCGCTCTGCTGAACTATTGCCCCCAGTGTGGACGGCAGATCGCCATCGATGACATTCTCTGCGACGACTGTGCGAGGTCTGGGAGGCAGACTCCCTTAGTTGCCGGACGGTGCCAGCGATGCGGACGCCAGAATGACCAGGGCGCTGAAGCGTGTGCACAGTGCGGGGCTCGCCTGCTGGCAGAGTGTCCTCACTGCGGTGCCGCCATGCCGGCCTCCTTCAGCTTCTGCCCCAGGTGTGGGTTCCACTACTCCCGCTTGGTCACCGACAGGCTGGTGCGGGGACTCGCAGGGAGTGAGGAGCAAAGTAAACGATCCGCACCCAAGTTGGACTTGAGTCTGGCCCTCATGATCGCGCTGACCTTAGTCAGTGTGTTGGTCATGATCTACATCCTCAGCCAGATATGAGGGTGCGCCGCGAACCTCCCGGAGGTTTAGACTGGTTGCCGGACCACACAAGGCCATGCTAGAATGGGATTCCTGAGAGACGATCATGGTCGAGGAACTGAGGTGTCCGCAGTGCGGCAGCTCCATTGAAGGGGTCAAGGTAAGCGGCTCTGCCGTCTGCCCTGGCTGCGGCACTGTTCTCGGTGCTACCTCGGAGAGGCCTGGTTCCTCCACCGCGCTGCCTCAACGAGCGTCGGCCAACGAGGCAGACGCGCCCTCCGGTGAGCGTGGCGGACATCCTTCAGCCAAGTACTGCCCGCGCTGCGGGGCCAGACTGGAGATGCCGATGCGCTTTTGCGACCGGTGTGGCGCTAACTACGCGGGTTTGTCCTCGCCGGATGGACGCTGCCACTGGTGCGGCCTTCAGAGCAGCGCCGAGTCGGAGCTGTGCGAAAACTGTGGAGCTCGCCTGATCACGGTCTGTCCTCAGTGCCAGTCCCGGATGAAGGCCGGGCTCAACTACTGCGCTGCATGCGGTCTGGACTACCAACAACTGCTGCAAGACCAGGCCAGTGAAGATCAGGAACAGGAGAATTCGGAGAGATAGTTCGAGATAGAAAGGAATGAGATGTCCCCATTGTGGTGCAGAGGTTAAGAGCGACGATCTCTTCTGCCCCGACTGCGGCCAGCGACTGACCGCTGAGCGAAGAGTGTCGGTTGGCATCAGGAGGTGGCCCGTCGTGCTCGCTGTCCTGGCGGTGATCGTCACAGTCTGCGTCGGCGGGGCCTTCATTATAGGTTTGCTTCTGGCGGGCGGCCCGACAGCATCGCCAGAGTCTTCTCCAATCCCCACGTGGAGTCCCAGCCCAAGCCTGACCCCGACCACCCTCCCCGAACCCACCGCCCCGTCCCTGTGGACCGCCTACAGCAGCGAGGAGCTGGGCATCTCGCTGAACTATCCGGGGGACTGGTTTGCCCAGGAGGACCTTAGCCAGAAGCAGGTGGTCTTTGCCGCCGAGGAAGAGGATCTTCAAGTGGCCGAGTTTCTAAGCGGCACCAGCTTCGCGGCGGTCGTCGACACAACCTCTGAAGTCGGAACAGACGCACCGGACGTGATACTGGACAATGTGAGCGGTTTCCTCGCCAGCACCTATCAGCAGCTACAGTTCGGAGAGGTGCTCGCCCCCTCCATCGACGGCCACGACGGGACCCTCATGTCCGTCGAGGGCGAGTTCGGCCGTCCCGGCGAGCCCATGAGGGGCTGGGTGGCTGCCGTGGTCGCTTACGAGCACGCCTATGTGTTCGCCGCCGCTGCGCCCAGCGAGACTTGGCTGGAGTATGAGCCGGTTTTTCGGACCATGCTGGACAGCGTTCGGCTCTCCGCACCGAGCACACCAGAGGCCGTCTCCAGCCCGACTACGCCTCCGACCGCTGCACCCACCGCGCCTTCACCCACGACTCTGCCCGTGGAGGGTGCGGACCCGCAGGAGCCGGACGACAGTATCGCGGAAGCGGCACCCATCACCACTGATGGTCAGCCTCAGACGCACAACCTGCACATCCAGGGGGACGAAGACTACCTCTGCTTCGAGGCCACCGCTGGGAACGCCTACACCATCGAGACGCAGGGCCTCGGGGGTGATATTGACCCTGTCATGTATCTGTACGATAGCGAGGGGCAAGAGCTGGCTCACAATGACGACGCGTCGTTCGACACGCTGGCCCCGCGCTTGGTGTGGGTGGCGCCGAGCAGCGGACGGTACTGTGTGATGGTCGAAGACCTGGCCGGAGAGGCAACCGGCATCGATGCCAACTACTCCATCAGCGTCCGGGATAGCGCCTTCGCCGAGGGGGCCGACCAATATGAGCCGGATGACAGTCTCAGCCAGTCCAGCCTCATTGCGAGCGACGGGACGCGGCAAAAACACACCTTCCACACCTCGACCGACGTGGACTACGTCTCCTTCGCTGCGCAGGAGGGCGTGGAGTACACGATTCAGACGGGGAGCTTGCAGGCCGGCTGTGACACCATCATCTACCTCTACGACGAAGCCGGCGTGGAACTGGTCTACGATGACGACTCTAGCAGCGAGACCTACGCGTCCTTGATGGTCTGGACGGCGCCTTCGACCGGCGTCTATTACGTAGGGATCAACGACTACCGCGGCCGAGCGGGGCCGGCCGTCAGCTGCGAGATCTGGATCACGGCGCAGTAGTGCCAGGGACCGCCGCCAGCCCACCACTCGCTGGGGAGGGCCGGGAAAGGCCGACGCCGCCTCCCGACTGGTGACTCTCCGAAGCGCGGCGACTACCCCTTGTGCGGCCCTACTTTGGTGGGCATGACGGGTTCGATCGACTCAGTAAGCTCGGGCAAAGTAGGCGCGTTCCGTGGCCTTGGCACCGCAGTGGACGCATTTCCCGTCGCCCAGTTCTTGATCCAGAGGTATACACCGCGAAGTGGCCTTGGTCTCTTCCTGGATGCTGGCCTCGCACTCCGGACTCCCGCACCACCAGGCGTAGGCCCAGCCGTCCTGCACTATCTCCTTGAACTCCTCGTAGTCCCGCGCATCGTGCACGTGGGAGTCAAGGAAGGCCCTCGCCTGGTCAAACAGCGACTGTTGGATCTCCGCCAGTAGCCGGTTGACCTCGTCCTGAACTCCTGCGCGGGACACGCTCGTCTTACCTGACTTGCGGCCGGCATCACGCCTGGCACAGGTCAGCTTGCCCTCAGCGACCTCGCGAGGGCCGACCTCTATGCGCAGCGGTACGCCACGCATCTCCCAGTCGTTGAACTTCCAGCCCGGGGTGTATTCCTCGCGGCCGTCGAGATGTACTCGCAGCCCGGCATCCTTCAGTTCCTTTGCCAGCCTGGTTACACTCTCCATGACTGCTGCCTTCTCATCGTCGCCCTTGTAGATGGGGATCACCACGATCTGGATGGGGGCAATCACAGGAGGCAGCCGCAGGCCCTGGGCATCTCCGTGGACCATGATGATCGCTCCCACCATGCGGGTGCTCACTCCCCAGCTGGTGCCCCAGCAGTACTGCGTCTCGTTGTTCTGGTCGAGGTAAGTGACGTCGAAGGCCTTGGCGAAGTTCTGGCCCAGGTTGTGAGACGTACCAGCCTGGAGAGCCCGCCTGTCTCCCATCATCGCTTCGATGGCGTAGCTGGCCAAAGCCCCGGGGAACTTCTCCGCCTCCGACTTCCGCCCCAAGAGCACCGGAATGGCAGCATCGCTGCGGGCGAAATCCGCATAAAGATCCAGGATGCGCAGGGTCTCTTCTTGGGCTTCTTCGTAGGTGGCGTGAACCGTGTGGCCCTCTTGCCACAGGAACTCCATCGTGCGCAGGAAGAGCCTGGTCCTCAATTCCCACCTCACTACGTTGGCCCATTGATTGATGAGTATGGGCAGATCCCGGTATGAGTGAACCCACTGGGCATACATGTGGCCAATGATGGTCTCCGAGGTCGGCCTGACCACCAGAGGCTCTTCCAGTTCCTTGCCCCCACCGTGCGTCACCACAGCCAGCTGTGGCGAGAAGCCTTCCACGTGCTCCGATTCCTTCTCCAGGAAGCTCATCGGTATAAAAAGCGGGAAATAGGCGTTTACGTGCCCTGTCTCCTTGAAGCGGCGATCCAAACCGCTCTTTACCGCCTCCCAGAGCTCGTAGCCGTAAGGTTTGATGACCATGCATCCACGGACCGGAGAGTAGTCGGCCAGGTCCGCCCTCAGAACTACCTCGTTGTACCAGGCAGAGAAGTCCTCGTCCGGTGATGCCAGTCTCTGCGCCATGTTGTCCTCCTTCGTCAAGCCAGGATTCCGCCCCAGTACCGGCGGCACGGTATAGGCATAACAAAAGGCCTCGCCCCCTAGGGACGAGACCCATAGCGATCCCGCGGTACCACCCTACTTAGGCGAGCCTGCCCTACAAAGCTCCTCGCACCGGAATCGCGAGGCGGCAGAACCAGCCTCTCTCTTCGCGAGTACAGCCC
>JBAVWD010000449.1:0-2104 GCA_049697655.1 Anaerolineae bacterium
ACGCCGAATACGATGCCTTGATGGTGGAGCTGAAAGAGCTGGAGGCTGCCCATCCGGAACTGGTGACCCCCGATTCCCCCACCCAAAGGGTGGGCGCCGAGCCCCTGCCAGAGTTCGAGAAGGTCGAGCATCGGCGGCCCTTGCTCAGTCTGGAGAACGCCTTCAGCGAGGAAGAAGTGCGGGCCTGGGAGAAGCGGGTGTTGAGGATCCTGGGGAACGGCGCCGAGGTCGGCTACACGGTCGAACCCAAGATCGATGGCCTGGCGGTATCACTGCGCTACGAGGACGGGCTACTGGTCCAGGGGGCGACCAGGGGGAACGGGTTCGTGGGAGAGGATGTGACTCAGAACCTGAGGACTATCCCGGCCATTCCTCTGAGAATCCCCGTCGTAGGCGGAGAAGCTCCCCCTCGCTTTCTTGAGGCGCGTGGAGAGGTGTACATGCCCCGGGATCGCTTCGAAGAGATGAATCGGCGAAGGGAAGAGGAAGGGGAGCGCCCCTTCGCCAATCCAAGGAATGCCGCAGCGGGATCGGTGAGGCAACTCGACCCCTCCATCACCGTCACTCGCCCCTTGAGCATCTTGATGTACGCGGTGGGCGAAGTGGATGGGGCGGCCCTGGATTCCCAGTGGGAGGCTCTGTCTTTCCTCCAGCGTTTGGGCTTCCCCACGGCTGGGAACATCGCTCGTTGCGACCGTCTGGATCAAGTCTTGGACCTGTACCGGGAGTGGCTGGCACAGAGGGACGACCTGAACTACGACGCCGATGGCGTGGTGATCAAGGTAGACAGCCTGGCGCAACAGGATGCCCTGGGGGAAGTCTCGCACGCCCCTCGTTGGGCCATCGCTTTCAAGTTCCCGGCGCACGAGGCGATCACCAAGGTGCTGCGCATCGGGGTTAACGTCGGCCGCACCGGGTCCCTGAACCCCTACGCCGAGCTGGAACCGGTGCAGGTGGGCGGTGTGACCATCCGTCGCGCCACTTTACATAACGAAGAAGACATACACCGCAAGGATATCCGCGAGGGTGACACGGTGGTCATCAAGCGCGCGGGGGACGTGATACCTCAGGTGGTGGCCCCGGTGACTGAGTTGCGCACGGGGGCCGAGAAGGTGTTCCGTATGGCCCAGGTTTGCCCGGTGTGCGGGCAGCCGGTGGTGAAGCCCGAAGACGAGGCGATGTACTACTGCATCAACGCCTCCTGTCCGGCGCAGTTGGTGGCGCGGGTGGAGCATTTCGCCTCGCGGGGGGCGATGGATATCGAAGGGTTCGGCGAGCGGCTGGCCCAGACCTTCGTGGACAACGGTCTGCTGAAGGACGTCGCTGACTTCTACTATCTCCAACGCGATGACCTCCTGGCGTTGGATGGTTTTGCGGAGAAGAGCGCCGACAACCTGCTGGCAGCTATCGCTGCCTCCAAGGAGAGGCCGCTGTGGCGCCTGATCGCTGGGCTGGGCATCCGTGGCGTGGGGGCGGTGGTGGCCCAGACGCTCTCCAGGAACTTCGCCTCCCTGGACGAGTTGATGGGTGCAAATGGGGAAAGGCTGGAGGCGATAGGGGGTCTGGGGCCGCACACGGCCAGGAGCGTGGTAGACTTCTTCTCGCAGGAGCGCAACCGACGGCTGGTGGAGAAACTGCGCCGGGCGGGAGTGGGGATGAGTCGCCTGGCTGAGGAGGAGGCTCCGCCGGAGGGCCCTTTGAGCGGGCTGTCCTTTGTGATCACAGGGACGCTGCCGTCAATGAGCCGTGAGGCTGCCGCGGAGCTCATCGAGTCCCATGGGGGGCGCGTGACCTCCAGCGTGAGTCGTAACACGAGCTACCTGCTGGTCGGCCAACAGCCCGGAGAGACGAAGGTGAAGAGGGCCACGGAACTGGGGGTGCGCTCCATGAGTGAGGAAGAGCTGCTGCGGCGGGTGGAGGGGGGCTAGCCGGGGAGGAGAGCGGGCGCACGTGCAGCCTGAGTCTCTTCGCTGGTGCCTGGAGAGGGGAGCCGAAAGGTGGAAGAGAGAGAGCGTGACTCCGTGACCAAGGTGGAGATGGTCACCGTAGAGCATCATCTCGTGGGCTACGTGAAGACGGGCGGCAGGCGCTTCTCCTCCTGGCT
>JBAVWD010000450.1:0-4212 GCA_049697655.1 Anaerolineae bacterium
GTCGGACAGGAGTTGGAAACCCTCTCGCAGCTCGAACTGCAGCATGCGTAGCCCCAAAAGCTCCACATCCTCGCGATCGATTACAGTGCCTCGGACGAGAGCTCGCATGTGAAGACCCAGCGAATCCGAGACCTCACCTGGGAACTTGTCGAACGTCTCCGACAGGACGAAACCCAGCAAGGACTCACGCGGCAGGATTTCCTCTTCCGTCAATTCGGCCACCATGGCGGAGTAGCCGTTCTCCTTGAGTTCGTGCAACGTGGACTCGCTGAGCTGGTCTTTGTCGGCGCTCGTGACATAAGTAACCTGGCTCACTCCCCCGCCCCCAGTGGGCTCGGCGTTGATCACATTGACCTGTCGATCCATGGGACCTTCCACGCGGTTAATCGAGTATGCTGGCACATTGCCACTGGGGCCGGGTTCGATGGCCTCAATTGGCGCTCGCGCTCTGCTACCCAGGCCCGGGGGAATGGTCACTTCTTGGGTCGTGTGGAACCGGGTGGTGGTCCCAGCACTGGTGGTGACGATGGTATCGGACATGACAGTCGTCGCCTCGCTGCGTTTGTTCGTGAACACCACCTCGCCAGAGGCTCTGGCCTCGGGCTCATCCCGGACAGCAGTGGTCGCAATCTCGTCACTGCCCACCACCTCCAGCTCCACAACCCGTGCCGGAACGCGCACGCCGATGAAATCAATGCTCTCCAGCGATGGATTGGCCTCCACCACAAGCGTGGTGCTAACCGGATAGATCACGGGCCGAAGAGTCACCTTCGCTGTCGGGACGAACACCGCCGCCAGAAGTATCATGAACGATATCATCCCCATGAACGCGATTGCCAGAATCACCGGGCCCCCTATTCCCATCCCCCGCGTTGATGCCGGTGCGGGGATAGCCCTACCTACGGACTCACGGGTCAAGGGCCCCCTGAGGGCAGACTGCGCGCCTTTCTTCGGTCCTCGCCACTTCGTTCGCCTCGCCCAGGCGGTCGATGAGAACGTGGGGAAGCCCAGACTGCGCGCCAGTTCCCTCAGTTCCCGACTGCTGGCAACCAGAGCCACTTCCTTGTCCATTGCGGCGACCTGACGTGACAATAGCTTCAGATCGACCAGGCTATCCAGCCCAGGGCAATCCTTGGGAACCACGAGTATTACGCGATCGCCGTGAGTGGCTCTGAGCCGCTCACGAATCGATGCCAAGGTGTCATCCGAACTCAGGTGGACGATCTCCGCCTGGCTCAAGTCCCCACCCCGCTATCGACAAACACGTCGGGTCTCTTCGCGGCAGAGAGGAAGAGCTCCCAGTCCGCCGGGTGCGCTGCTCCTCCCGTAGCATACGCGGCAAGAGCAACCGCACAGGCGTACTGCGCGTCTCGAAGCTGTCCGGTCCCATCAAGGATGCCAGGGACCTGCTCCGGGAGCATTGGCCGTACCTCCGGTCCGCCACTACAATTCAATCTAGTCATCCAAGGATGGTCTCGAACACTCTCGACGATACCAGGCAGACTACTGCCCCCTCCAGACAGAACGATCTGACGAGGAAGCCCCTCCAATCCGCACAACGGCGTCAGAGCTTTCTCCAGCCCTCTCAGCCACTCCCCGAGCACCTCGTCCAGAGCAGAGCGCGATCGCTCTTCGAGAGCGATGTCGAGCTGCCCGAGGCTGTAGGCCAGCTTGCATCGCTCCGCATCGGAGCGCGAGATTCGGAAGGCTCTCGCGATCTGCGCCGTAAAATCAAGTCCTCCCAGTGGCACGCGGGCGGTGGCCCATGCTCTGCTGCTGTGCACGAGCACTATATCAGTTCCGCTGCCGCCCACATCTATGCAGACTGCCCTCCTATCGGGTATGGCAGATGCCAGAGCTTGCGTTGAAGACATCACATCCAAGATCTCCAGCCCCAGTTCGCTCGCCACTGTGCGCAGAAGTGTCCGGTATCGGGAAGGCACCGCGACGTTGAAGACCGTGACCGCGATCGCCTCTCCGTGCAGGCCCACGGGGGTGGTCACGCTCCGCCCGTCAACGTTGGTATCCACCAATCCCGTCTCCAACAACTCGAGCTTCGCCTCAGGATCACCAAGGCGTGGACTCACGTTGTCCCCTAGTTCCTGAAGCGCCAGCCGCTGGGCCCTCTTGACCACGTCCCGTAGCTCCCGTTCGGTAATGCGCCGGCCGGGCTCAGACCGTCGATGCGTGACGGTGTGGGTACTGAAAGCCGTCAAACAGTTCGGCACACCAAGCACCACCCAGTCAGGTATTACCTGGCTGCCACAGCAACGCTCGGTCATCTCTTCGGCTTGCCTGAGAGCGCGATCGCAGCTCCGCACCATCGCCAGAACATCCATCGGAGCACCGCTGATACCAGCGACACGCGCCTCATGGGGCGCCGCTGCAGCACCAAGGATCACGCTCTCTCGACCCTCCGCCCGTACCACAAGCGCCTTGGTCTGGGCGGTGCCCAGGTCGAGAATGGCGCGATAGGATGGGCTCTCGCCTTCACTTGTCCCCGCCCTCACTATAGCGGACAGTAACCCTCGCAAGGCACACTCCTACAGACAGAGCTATCGCATAGGCAGGGGGATGCCGGAGTTGGACGCGTGGATCACGGATTGGCCTAGACCGGGGTCACCAGACTGGTCACCAGCCTCAGAGCTTCGCCTATCAGGTGCGGATCCCTTCCACCGGCCTGAGCAAGTGTGGCACGTCCGCCACCTCCGCCACCTACTACCGCAGCGACCTCCCTCACCAGAGCATCTGCCTTCAGCCCTCGCTCAACGAGGTCAGGCGTCACGGCAGCCACGAAGCCTGGCTTGCCGCCCATGACAGCACCCAGAACGATGACCGCCGATCCCAGCCTGTCTTGGAGCCAATCGGTCATCTCACGCAGTGTCTCCATGCCTGGTGCCTCAACCTGGGCAGCCAACACCTTGATGCCGTTCACCTCGCGCACTTCTTCAAGAACCCGGGCGGTCTCTGCCCTTGCCAGGCGGCGCTGCACCTCCCGCATCTCCCTCCGCTGGGCGTCCACCTCGCTTAAGAGGCTGTTCAGGTTGCTCTCCATCTCCGCCGGTGTGCCTCCCAATGCAGCAGCCATTCTTTCCATCAGGGACAGTCTCTCGCGGACGTGCTCCTCCGCGCCGCGACCCGTGACCGCCTCTATTCGACGCAACCCCCTACCTATGCTGCCTTCACTCAGTACGTAGAAGAACCCGATCTGGCCAGTAGCCTGGAGGTGCGTACCCCCGCACAGTTCCCTGGTATAGTCGCCGGCGCTCACCATCCGAACCTCATCGCCGTACTTCTCTCCGAAGATAGCAAACGCCCCCGAAGCCACAGCGCTGTGGTAGTCTGTCACCTTCGTGGCGACCCGCAGATCGTCGCGAACCTTCTCGTTGACCAATCGCTCAACGTCATCCAATTCGTCCCGATCCACGGCCTGCAAATGGGTGAAGTCGAAACGAAGCCGCTCAGGTGAGACCTCAGACCCCGCCTGCTGCGCGTGCCCGCCCAGTACGTCACGGAGAGCCCTGTGCAAGAGGTGAGTCGCTGTGTGATTGCGCGCGATGTCAAGACGCCGCGCTTCGTCCACCCGGGCGACGACCGCATCCCCTCTTCGCAACGTGCCCTCCTTCACCTCCCCGTGATGCACAATCAGCCCGGGCAGAGGACTCCTCGTATCACGTACAGCGATCTCTCCAGCGCTGTCTCCAATCAAGCCAGTGTCACCCACCTGACCTCCGGCCTCTGCGTAGAAGGGAGTCTCCCTCAAGACCACCGCCACTTGGTCTCCCACAACAACTTCGTTGACCTCTCTTCCGTCCCTGGCTAGATTGATGATCTTGCTGTCCGCGGCCAACCTCTCGTAGCCCAGGAAGGGGGTCCGAGGGAGATCGAGAGGCCGATAGAACTCGCTTTCCGTCGAGAGGCCAAAGGTCTGGGCCTCCCGGGCTCTCTGCCGCTGCTCCACCATGGCCTTCTGAAAACCTGCTTCGTCCAGCCCCAGCCCATTCTCGGCAGCCATCTCCCTCGTTAGTTCGAGAGGGAACCCATAGGTGTCGTACAGCCGGAAGACCTCGTCTCCAGGAAGAACGCTGCCGCCCGCAGTGGCGACCTCTTCCATGAGGTCCTCCAGCATTGCGGAACCAACAGCGAGGGTCTGCTGAAAACCTATCTCCTCCTGCGCCACCACGCCCAACACGAAGCTCTCGCGCTCTCTCA
>JBAVWD010000451.1:0-6031 GCA_049697655.1 Anaerolineae bacterium
GGCCCTTACCGTTTTCGTCCTTGGCCCCCAGATGTCTTCTGGCTGTGCTGCCAGCAACGCAGAACGGTGTCTTACAGTCTATCCTTCACCAGTTCATCGACCACCGATGGATCGGCGAGGGTGGTGGTATCGCCCAGTTCTTCTTTGCCTTCG
This sequence comes from Anaerolineae bacterium, assembly GCA_049697655.1. Classification (GTDB taxonomy): domain Bacteria; phylum Chloroflexota; class Anaerolineae; order UBA7937; family B3-Chlor; genus JAUVXJ01. The sequence continues at coordinate 154 of JBAVWD010000451.1, forward strand.
GCGATGGCCTTGAGGATCCGTCTCATGATCTTACCGCTTCTGGTTTTGGGGAGGGCATCGGCGAACTGGATCTTGTCTGGTCTGGCGATAGGGCCGATTTCTTTACTCACGTGTTTGGCCAGTTCTTTGCGGAGTTCCTCGCTGGGCTTCTGACCGCCGATGAGAGTGACGAAGGCATAGAGGGCCTGGCCTTTGATCTCGTGGGGGAAGGGGACGACGGCGGCCTCGGTGACAAGGGGGTGGCTGACGAGGGCGCTTTCCACTTCCATGGTACCGATGCGGTGTCCGGAGACATTGATGACATCGTCAACGCGGCCCATAAGCCAGAAGTAGCCGTCCTCGTCTTGTCTGGAGCCGTCGCCGGTGAAGTAGACCGTTCCCCGCTTGGGGAAGCGGGTGAAGTAGGTGTCTATGAAGCGCTGTGGGTTCTTGTAGATGGTCATGAGCATACCAGGCCAGGGCTTTTTGATGATGAGATATCCGCCCTCGTTGGGTGAGCAGGGGGAGCCGTCGTCGCGTACGACTTCGGCGAAGATGCCTGGGAAGGGTCTGGTGGCCGAGCCTGGTTTGAGGTCGATAGCTCCTGGGAGGGGGGTGATGATGACGCCGCCGGTTTCGGTTTGCCAGTAGGTATCGACGATGGGGCAGTTTTCGTGGCCGATGGTGGTATAGTACCACATCCAGGCTTCGGGGTTGATGGGTTCGCCCACGGTGCCCAGGAGTCGCAGGGAGGTGAGGTCACGTTTCTTGGGCCAGTCATCGCCATCGCGGGCGATGGCCCTGATGGCGGTGGGGGCGGTGTAGAAGATGGAGACTTTGTACTTCTCGACGATTTGCCAGAAGCGATCTGGCTGTGGGTAGTTGGGGACGCCTTCGAACATGAGGCTGGTGGCCCCCACAGACAGAGGACCGTAGACGATGTAGGAGTGACCGGTGACCCAGCCGATGTCGGCGGTGCACCAGTAGATGTCCTGGTCTTTGATGTCGAAGACCCACTTCATGGTGAGGGAGGTGTAGAGCAGGAAACCTGCGGTGTTGTGGACCACGCCCTTGGGTTTGCCGGTGGTGCCGCTGGTGTAGAGGATAAAGAGGATGTCGTCTCCGTTCATGACTTCTGGTTCGCACTGGGGAGAGGCGTCGGCCATGAGGTCGTTCCACCAATGATCGCGGCCGTCCTTCCATTCGATGTCGGCACCGGTACGGTTGACGACGATCACGTTTTCGATGGAGGGGCAGTCGTCGAGGATGTTATCGGCGCCGGCTTTGAGGGGGGTGATGCTGCCGCGGCGGTAGGAGCCGTCGCTGGTGACGAGGACTTTAGCTTCGGCGTCGAGGATGCGGTCTTTGAGGGATTCGGCGGAGAAGCCGCCGAAGACGATGGAATGGATGGCGCCGATTCTGGCGCAGGCGAGCATGGCGATGGGGAGTTCAGGGATCATAGGCAGGTAGAGGCAGACCCTATCGCCTTTGGAGACACCGAGGTCTTTGAGGACGTTGGCGAACTTACAGACCTCATGGTGGAGTTGTTCATAGGTATAGGATTTGCTATCGCCTTCGGGTTCGCCTTCCCAGATGAGGGCGGTTTTGGTGCGGCGGTGGGTATGGAGGTGGCGGTCGAGGCAGTTGTAGGAAGCGTTGAGTTGGCCGCCGACGAACCATTTCCAGAAGGGTGCGTCACCGGAGAGGACCTTATCCCACTTCTTATACCAGTCCAAGTGCTCTTCGGCCTGTCTGGCCCAGAAGCCTTCCAGGTCTTTCTCAGCCTCCTTGACCAGGGCATGGTACTCATCCAAGCTCTTGATATTGGCCTGGGATCGGAACTCCTCCGAAGGAGGGAAGAGTCTCCTCTCGTCCAACAATGATGTAATGGTGTCTTCTTTATCTGGCATACCTAGTATCCTCATTCACGACTATGGTCGTTGCCGAATCGGACAACGAGCTGATCGACCAGGAGACATCTCCGGTAGCCGACTCGTCCGCAGAGTACTGGAGACGAGCGGGCACTGCTCAACAATGCCTGTATGGTGCGTGCTATGTGCGACTGCGTGTTTCTACAGTCGAGGCCCGGGATCCATCCAACTTCGCCGGGTGGGATCTAGCTCGTTTTCCAGATGGGCAGGACGGTTCTGCCGTTTGCCTCATTCAGTACTTCCGCCAGGCCCAGGTACACGGCGCTCAGACCGCAGATGATGCCTTCGTAGCCGGCCAGGGTCGCGATCAACGCGTTTCCGGTTAGCTCCCTCGCCGTCAGAAGGAAGAAGAGAATCGCCAGACTCACAAAAACCGTCTGCAGTATGCGGTTTGTCTTCAGAGTTCCGAAGAACATCACCAGCGTGAACACCCCCCAAATGAAGAAATACGCGGCCAGAGATGCCGGGGAGGGGGCAGCTACGCCCAGACTGGTTTTTGGCAAGAGGACCAAGACCACCAGAGACCACCAGAAGAGGCCGTAAGAGGTGAAGGCTACGGTGCCGAAAGTGTTGCCCTTCCTGAACTCCATGGAGCCGACAATGATCTGGGCAATACCTCCATAGGCGAGTCCCATGGCCAGAATCATGCTGTCCAGAGGGTAGTATCCGGCATTGTGCAGATTCAAGAGTACGGTGGTCATGCCAAAGGCAAGGAGACCTAGAGGTGCTGGGTTTGATAGTTTGTCATTCATCTTTCCTCCGTGTTTGCTTCACCGAGTGTGATTTCCTTCACTACGCAGAAAGAGGAGTAGTCCTTTCTCGACTTGCTGATGGACTACTCCTTACCGTCCGCAACTGTCCCGTACACTGACGGGTTGTGATCGCGGCATAACAGATAGGAGCAAATACCGGACGGCACAACCGACGGGCCGGTGGCCTCACCGCGTGGCGTCCGACCACATCCGCGAGTTGGCGTCGTTACCCACGGCCATTCGCTTGTGCTGAATGGTTGCTGGGCTGCCCTGTCATCTTTCACCGACTCTTTGGCAACGCTCACAGTGGCAACTCTTGGTTGCCCACATTCCGCTCGAGTGGATCACGATGCGAGAGGCAGACCAGACAAACTGACCTGTTACGGCACCAGAAAGTGGCTCACCTCCTTCCCACCTCATCACGTCCTGAACGTGATGACACCCCGGTCAGGCGCCTGCCGCCATGACCGACAGAGATCACTTCAGTGGCGATGGCGAAGACCCGTGCCTCCCAGCGACTTGACCGCAGTGAAGTCGGCACTACCCTTAGCTGTGACCATAGCAGAGCCCCAGGCCGTAGCGCCGTCGCCACATACGGAGGCCGCCGGACGACTCTCGCTTGCAGCCACCCAGACGCAACGGGTACCGGGTGTAGTTTACCACAATGGGCACCGCCTTTGAAGAGAAAAACTGCCCGTTCTTGCACTGGGATATAGGCGTATCATGCCTATTGCCCTTTGGGCGATTATACGGAGGCCCCCTGCTCTCAAGATAGGTGATTCTGCCTACTGCCTGATAGGCATGTTGGCCCCACCACGTGCCATTCTGGATGTTTGCCAGTGACCAAGGTACAATAGTTTGAGAATTGGACTACGGCCTCAGTGTCTTGCGGGTAGCGGCATGGGGCTGCGCTGCCACAGCCCGTTAGTAACTAGCCCATACCCACAAAGGGCTGCGGGGAACCAGGATGAGAAGGTACATCGGTCGCCTATTGGGATCTCGTCTGCAGACGACTCTGGTCATACTGTTCTCCCTAATCGCGCTGGTGACGGTTGGCGCCACGGCGTTGGTGACCTCGAAGCTCATCGGGGACTATCTCTCGGATGCCCAGGACAGGCGGGTGAGCCGAGATATGCAGCTGGCTGAGGCCTTCTACGAGATCAAGCTGGACAAGATCAGCACGACAGCGCGCCGCCTGGCGTCCAGCGAACCGGTGGTCGACGCTCTGCCTCTGGCGGCGGACGGCGATGCGGAAGCGATGGGGACTCTGCAGGAGTCGGTAGAGAATGAGATCCGTTCACAAAGCCTGGTCGCCAGCCACTTCATCGTGCTAGTGGACGCCAAGGGCGAGTCTATTCTCGGTCGCACATCGCACGTTCCGGGAGAGTCTGCGCCAGTGCAGGAGGGCAACTGGTACAGCCTGCCCATCGTCACTGCCGCATTGGGCGCCAGCGATCGGTTCGCGGCAACTGAGGTGATTCCCAGTGATCTGCTGGCGCTATTGGGGCTCGACGAGCAGGCCCACATGACCATCGTAGACACGCCCAAGGCGGCGCCAGAGCCGTTCGACCCTCGGGAGGGAACTGCGGGCTTGAGTCTGACGGCTGTGGCGCCGGTACTCTCCGACGGTGGCGCCGTCGTCGGAGCTGTGATGGTGGGACATCTGCTCAACAACGACTTCACCCTCGTGGACCGCATCAAAGAGGTGGCAGGCGTTGACACAGTGACCATCTTCTTTGGCGATCTGAGGGTGTCCACTAACGTCCTGGACTTGGAGGGAGAGCGCGCTGTGGGGACGCGACTCTCACAGGAGGTGCGCGATGTTGTTCTCCTAGAGGGCGTGGGTTTTACTGGGCCGGCCTACGTGGTGAAGGAGAACTTCATCACTCGGTATGAACCCCTGCGTAATCATCGTGGCGACATAGTTGGCATCTTGTACGTGGGGGCCCGTCAAGCGGCGTTCCAGAGCCTGGTGAACGAGTTCGACACACGCATCCTGGTCATCGCCCTGGGTTCCACCCTCCTGGCAGTGATGATCGCCATACCTATCTCGCGCTCCATCACCCGACCGGTAGTGACCCTGGCTCAGGCGACCGAGAAGGTGGCTCAGGGAGACCGAACCGTGACCGTGCCGGTCGAGGGCACCGGGGAACTGACGATCCTGGCGGAGTCCTTTAATAGTATGGTGGAAACCCTGCGCACGACTGAACAGCAGTTGATCCAATCGGAGAAGCTGGCCTCTGTAGGCCAGCTGGCGGCGGGCGTGGCGCATGAGATCAACAACCCTCTGGGCACGATCCTGCTTTTCTCCGACATCATGCGCAAGGAGCTGCCTTCTGACGACCCTCGCCGGGACGATGTGACTATGATCATCGATGAAGCAACTCGGTGCAAGACCATCGTGTCTGATCTCCTGAACTTCGCTCGTCAAAACGAGGTTCTGGCCCAGACTACTGACGTCAATGAGCTCCTCGCCGATACAATCGAGGAGATCACTGTTCAGCCTGTCTTTGACCAGGTGAGGATCGTCTCACAACTAGATCCTTCCCTGCCCGATATCCAAGCCGACCCGGCCCAATTGAGAGAGGTTTTCGTCAACCTCATGACCAACGCAGCCGAGGCCATGGAGGGCGGGGGTTCGTTGACCATCACCACCGCGAGCGCCGAGGATGAGATGATCAAGATCGCTTTCCAAGACACAGGGTGCGGCATTCCGGAGCAGAATCTCAGCAAGATCTTCACCCCATTCTTTACTACCAAGGCCATCGGTAAGGGAACCGGCTTGGGTTTGGCCATCGTCTATGGCATCATCAAGATGCATCGCGGGCAGATCTACGTGGAGAGCGAGGTAGGGGTAGGCAGCACCTTCACCATCACGCTGCCTGTGAGATTGCCTATCCTGCCTACCGAAGCAGGAGAATCGGCGGACACAGATCAGACATCTCAAGCCCAGCCGAAGTGACTCTGGCGACCACTCAGGAGGGTATGCAGTGGGAGAAGAAGTAGGCATTCTGGTTATCGATGACGAGCGAGGGATACGCGAGGGGTGCAGGCGAGCATTGACTCCCTTGGGCTACAGGGTGGAGGCAAGTGATACCGGCGCCGCGGGATTGCGCATGCTTCAAGAGGGTTCCTATGACCTGGTGTTACTGGACCTTATGATGCCGGGCATGAGCGGGATGGAGGCACTGGGCCGCATCGGCGAAATCGACCCTG
>JBAVWD010000452.1:0-6772 GCA_049697655.1 Anaerolineae bacterium
ATATCAGTTCCTCGACCGTAAGGTAGTAGACGGTTGAGCTGCGCAGGCTGGTCCCAAACAGCAGCAGCACGACCGCAGCGATGAGCAGGCCTCCGGCCATAAATCGGTACTTAGGCTTCATTCGCGCAATCAGCCTTTGGGCGTTCTCGGCGCGGTCCGATGCCTGACCCCAGGTGTCCGCGCGCTCCACTGATTATAGCACAAAAGCCCGGCCCTCGGGTGACTCTCCATAGCCAGACACCTCGGGTGCTGGCAATTGGCAGTGACCCCTCTTCCCTGGTACAATTGAGTTGCAAGGAGGTACTCTATGTCAGACGTCTCACTCACACAGCTGCTGCCCCTCGTCGGTTTCTTCGTCCTGTGGTACGTGCTCATGTGGTTTGTCCTGCCCCGACTGGGGGTTCCCACCTGAATGGCCAGGAGTTGCCGCGTGGAGGATCCACGCCCAGAAGAACCTGACCTGGCTTCAAAGCCCTCTTCGACCGAATATCATTCCAGAGGAGAACAGAGATGAAAGTTGAAATCCAATACCGCCCGTCGTATGCCCTGGCCGTCGTCAGCCTGGATCCCGACGAATCCCTTCAGGCCGAGGCTGGGGCCATGGTCAGCATGTCCCCTGGCCTGGCCATGGACACTGGCGCCAAGGGAGGTCTCATGGGTGCGCTGAAGCGCTCAGTCCTCGGCGGCGAGAGCTTCTTCTTGAACACCTACCGTGCGTCGGCGAGTGGTGGCCAAATCTCGCTGGCCCCTGCCTTACCGGGTGACATGGCGGTTATCGAGCTGAGCGACGAGCCCCTGATGGTGCAGTCCGGCTCCTACGTCGCCTCCTCCGAAGGAGTCAACATCGACACCAAATGGAGTGGGGCGCGGACCTTCTTCGCCCGAGAGGGCCTCATCATGCTCAAGTGCAGTGGCTCCGGCACTCTAGTCCTTTCCAGCTACGGCGCCATTCACGAGATGCCCCTGGCTGAGGGCGAAAGCCACACCGTAGACACGGGCCACCTGGTGGCCTTCACAGAAGGCATGGGCTTCAAAGTCAGGACCGTGGGCGGCATGAAGTCGACGCTGTTCAGCGGTGAGGGTCTGGTGGTCGATCTCACCGGCCCCGGCAAGGTCCTGATGCAAACGCGGAGCGACGACGCATTCCTCTCCTGGCTCATCCCTAGACTGCCCAAAGACCACCACAAATAGCCAAGAGCCCCAGGCCGACTGATTGGCACTGGGGCTCTCCGACTTTATCCGCTGTGCGCCGTCCCTGGGTCTTCGACGGAGACGACTCTACCTTCCTCTCCGTCTCCAGGGCTCGGCTCCGCCGCACCCATCATCTTGTCCACATACTGTCCACAGCGTGCGGCTGCCATCCACATTACCGGCGAGGCAGGGGACTTTTCGCCGCGCCCGCCAGCGTCAGTACTCGATCATGGTGAAGACGTCATAGTCTTTCAGCTTCTCCACACCCTTCAGGAAAGTGAGTTCTATGAGGAAGGCGATACTCACCACCTCGCCCCCCAGCCTCTCCACCAGGCGGGCCGTCGCGGCGGCGGAACCTCCTGTGGCGATGAGATCGTCAACGATCAGCACTTTCTGTCCCGGCTGGATGGCATCGCGATGCATCTCTACGGAGTCGGTACCGTACTCGAGTTCGTACTCCTCGCGCACCGTCTCCGCGGGCAGCTTTCCCTCTTTGCGCACGGGCACGAACCCGGCCCCCAGCTTGTAGGCGATGGGCGCCCCGAAGATATAACCCCTGGCCTCCACCGCTACCACCAAGTCTATCTCCTGCCCGGCATAGTGATCCGCTAAGCGATCGATCACCTGCCTGAAGGCCTGTGGCTCCTTGATCAGTGTAGTGATGTCTTTAAAGAGTATCCCCTCCTTGGGAAAATCAGGCACATCCCGAATCATCTTCGCCAGATCCATTCTTCACCTCTCTCCACCCTGCTTCGTTCGACGAGCGACATTCTATCAGATGCGTTACCATCCCGCAAATGGCGCAGAGCTTTCCATAAGGTTCCTTAAAGTTCTATTCTTTTGCACCGACCAGTCTGAGGAGCCGCATACCACAACTAGTAGCCCATCCATCGACAGCGCACGCCACATATAGTGGCCTCTTCATTCCAGGCTCGCGGGGTTGTCGCCCCTCCAGCCGCTTCGACCACCAACCTCCCGTTGCACGATCTCAACTCCTCGATTACAATGCTTCGCGTTCCTGAACAAGGCGAATGAGGCCCGTTGTCGCACCTGACAGCACCGGCCGGCTGGTGGCGCATTGTATCGCGCGAGTGCCTCTTCATGCGCCCATTGTGGGCGGCCGGTGGGTTCTGCCTTGTGCCTCGGGACACCATCGGCATGGGCTGATGACGGCAGCGATCTTCGGCTCCCACCGAACGTATGCCGCGCGCACCGCGTCTGGCCCCTACAGCAATCATGAGCACGCAGCACTAGGATCACGGCAGGCAAACCGCCTTCCGTGCCATAGTGGGCCACGAGCCCTCGACTCCTCTCCGGGAGATGTTCGCCGCAGAGACCAGACAATGACGAAGCGGGGCGACCAGCATCCAGACCTCTATCTCTATCTTGGAACGCGCTCAGTGGTTGCTGAATGACTCCAGCGATGGGTCGCACCAAAGGATAGCAGCAAGGACGACTCGGAGGAAGCATGGACCTCAAGGGAGTGTGGGAGGCAGTCAAAGGCGAACTCCAACTGCAAATGACCAAAGCCACCTACGACACCTGGATCAGCAATACCTTCCCCATTGCCTACGAGGACGGCACTTTTTTCATCGGCGTTCACAACACCTACGCCAAAGAGTGGCTCGAGAACCGCTTGCAGACTATCATCAAGAGAACCCTCATTGGTCTCACCAACCAGACGGCTGAAGTCAAGTTCGTGGTCAGACCCAGACCCCAGCAGCACGAAGAGCCCTTGATTGTTGGTCCCCTTCTGGAAGGGGACCATAAGGGGTCAACTGATTCCCAGTCCCACTCTTCATCACCGATGCTGGTCCCCCATTATACCTTCGATACGTTCATTGTCGGGGGCAGCAATCGCTTGCCCCACGCCGCAGCTCTATCTGTCACCGAACACCCCGGCGAGAGCTTCAATCCACTCTTCATACACGGCGGTGTCGGCCTGGGCAAGACCCACCTGCTCCACGCTGTCGGCAATCTCGCGGTCAGTCGCAGCTCCCGCGTGCTCTATGTGTCCTCGGAAACCTTCACCAATGACCTCATCAATTCCATCCGCAACCAAGCCACGGATGACTTCCGTGCCAAATACCGTCAGGTGGATGTCCTTCTCGTAGATGACATCCAGTTCATCGCCGGCAAAGAAAGCACCCAGGAAGAGTTCTTCCACACCTTCAACAGCCTCCATGCCTCCAAACGCCAGATCATCATCTCCAGCGACCGTCCCCCGCAGGCCATTCCCACGCTCGAGGAGCGCCTTAGCTCGCGCTTCGAGGCAGGACTCATCGCCGATATCCAGCCTCCTGATCTGGAGACTCGCATCGCCATTCTTCGCTTCAAGACAGAACGGCAGGCTCTGGACGTCCCTGACCAGGTGATAGACCTCATCGCCCACAAGTTCCAGCACAACATCCGCGAACTCGAGGGCGCACTCAACCGTGTCGTGGCCTATGCGCGGATGTCCTTCTCCCCGATCACCTCGGCCCTGGCCACCGCCGCGCTCGCAGATACCGTCTCTCCTCAACAGGCCCTCTCCATCGAGGAGATCATCCACGGGGTGGCTCGGTTCTACAACCTAGAACCAGACGACCTGACGGGAGCACGCCGCACCAAGGACCTCGCTCTCTCCCGCCACGTGGCCATGTATCTCGCCCGCGAGGAGACCAGTAGTTCTCTCGTTCACATAGGAATGGCCCTCGGCAACCGCGACCATACCACGGTGATGCACGGTCACGACAAGATCGAGCGGGAGATCGAAGAGGATGACAAACTCCGGCGGGAGGTTCTGGCCATAAAGGCAGTTCTCTACAACACCCAGTCCGCGTAGCGCCCCCGTCATGTGGATAACTGCCCCAGCGATGTGGACAACTGTGCTCATCTGGGGATAACTCTGCGCAACGTGGGCCAGGGTTTCGCTGCCGGCAACACCAAACCCCCTTTCTCTCGGCTCACTTGGCACAATCCCTGCACATACCCACATCGAGGTTGCTTGCGCCATGAAGGGCTTGGGCCAGTTGCCCACAGTCCGTCCGGAGCCGCGAAGAACCGCGCCACCGCCGCCGTCACCTAGCTATAGCGTGCTATGGAGCATTCCCATACCGCAGGTTGGGGCCAGCCTGTCCGCGTGCGTCCACTTATCCAACAATCCACGCTTCTACTAGTACTACTACCCTTTACTTATCACTAGCAATCTGTCTGTTATGTATCGTACAAGTATACTATGCTGTGAATCGTGCTCATGGATTGTGCTCTGCCCGTTAGTGCTCACGGTAGGGTGATGAAAAGCAATGATCTTGCAGCCGTTGTCCAGGTGGCTTGGAGGAAGATATCGGCAGTAGTGATGTGACAAGTATCTCTATCCTTCCTGCCACGGTACGACTCAGTGGTCGGATACTGAACAAGGAGAGTCGAGGCAGACACTTCCGAGAGGACTAGATTCGGTCCGCCCACCTCAAGGGGACAGCCTGGCCGGCGCTTTTGCGCTTGTGGTGAGAGAAAAGCTGTGGTATCATATGGTCAGACCAGTGTGGCAGGCGCTGGTCGGTTCTTGGGATGGCGAGATGCGGTGGGCGAAGGAGGTGATGCACTGGGAGAGTTGCTGATCGGGGCTCTTGCTATCAAGCTCAAACAAGGAAGTGGGCTTTGGCGCCAGAGAGATGAAAGGGAGAGAGAGAAAGAAATGAGAAAGTACCTTCTGCTCGTAGTGGGGTTGGCCATGCTCGTGACCCCCGTCCTGGTGGCCGGGTGCGCGACCCCGACACCAGAACTCGGGTCCGCGGAGAGACCCGTCAAGCTAATGTTCGTGCCGTCTGTGGATGTGGCCGTAATCGAAGAGTCGGGCCAGGCGATGGCCGACTGGATAACGGAGAAGACGGAGATCCACTTCGACGTGTCGGTTCCCGTCTCTTACGCCGCCACCATCGAGGCCATGTGCGCGGCTGAGGGTGACTCGATGGCCTTCATCCCTGGGCTGGGGTACGTCTTGGCCAATGACAAGTGTGACGTACAGGTTGCGCTGGCCACGATCCGCTACGGCCGGACGGCGTACTGGACCGAATTCGTGACGCTCCGCGACAGCGGCATCACGTCCATCGCCGACCTGGAGGGCAAGAAGTGGGCTGTCCCCAGCGTCACCTCGACCTCGGGGTACCTGTATCCGTCGGTGCTCTTGCAGATGGAGGGCATAACACCGGGGGAGACGGTGGAGGCAGGAGGGCACCCCCAGGCGGTGCTGGCGGTGTTGGATGGTACGGCTGACTTCGCCACCTGCTTCTTCTCGCCGCCCGGCGATGCCGTCGAGGACTGGTCGGAGGGAGATCCACCGGAGCCAGGAGGCGAGTTCACCATCGAGCAGCAGGACGACGGCAGCTACGAAGTCTGGCAGGGCGGCCTCATGATCCGCGACGCTCGCGTCGCAGCCATGGCCACCAATCCTGCGGCGGTGGAAGACGTCGCCATCATCGGACTCAGCGAACACATCCCCAACGACACGGTGAGCTTCGTCAGCGACTTCCCCGCGGAAATGAGGGAGACCATCGTCCAGGCGCTCATCGACTACGCGGCCACCGAGGAGGGGCATGCGGTCCTGGCCAACGCGGATTTCTACGACATCACCGGCTTTGGTCCCGTGGATGATTCCTACTACGACCCTGTCCGCAATGCCATCAACACGCTGGGCTGGACCGAAGAAGACATTCTGGAGTAGACCACATCGGCAAGCACAGGTCGCGCTGCTACAGTGAGAGCGACGTCAGGATTGGGCAGGGGTTTTCCTCTGCCCAATCTACTATCGCGCTAATGACGGAGTCGTTGTCCCTGAACCCAGCTGGGGGCGGTGTGGTGGGAGGGTGGTTCTTATGCTGGAGATAGAGAACCTGACGAAGATCTACGAAGGCGGTACGCTGGCACTCAAGAAAGTCAGCATGACTGTCGAAGAAGGAGAGTTCCTGGTGATCATCGGTCTGAGCGGCTCCGGCAAGTCCACGCTGCTGAGATGCATCAACAGACTGATCGAGCCCACTGAGGGGCGGATCATCTGGGACGGGGTGGACGTCACGCGGCTGGAAGGAGAGGAGTTGCGGAAGGTGCGCCGCCACATCGGCATGATCTTTCAACAGTTCAACCTGGTGAAACGCTCTTCGGTGCTGACCAACGTCCTCTCGGGCAGACTGGGGTATGTGAGTCCGTGGCTAAGCGCCCTTGGCCGCTTTCCCAAGAAGGATGTGGAGAAGGCCTTGAGTTGTCTGGAGCGGGTTGGCATTCTCGACCAGGCCAACAAACGGGCGGATGAGTTGAGTGGCGGTCAACAGCAGCGAGTCGGTATCGCCAGGGCTTTGATGCAGGACCCCAAGCTGATCCTCGCCGATGAGCCGGTGGCCAGCCTGGACCCGGCCACATCACACTCGATTCTAAAGTATGTAGAGGAACTGAACAGGGATGACGGGGTGACCGTGCTCTGCAGCCTCCACTTCCTCAGCCTGGCACGAGCCTACGCCACCCGCATTATCGCCTTGAAGGATGGCGAGGTGGTATTTACAGGCCTGCCCACCGAGATAGATGACGACAGGTTCAGAGAGATCTACGG
>JBAVWD010000453.1:0-4949 GCA_049697655.1 Anaerolineae bacterium
GGGCAGAAGTACGTTCCCCTACCTCCCACAGACGTCTTCTGGATGGGAGTGCCGCACGCAGAGCAATGCTCTCCCTTTCGGCCCTTCACCTGGAAATGATCCTGGAAGGCCCCCTTGCTACCATCCAGGTGCACGAAGGCCATCTCGGACGAACCCCCAAGTTCCAGCCCCCGCTCTAAGGTGCGCACCATGTTTGCGTGCAGTGCCCGCACCTCTTCCTTGCTCAGAGTGGACGCGATCCGAGTCGGCGAGATGCGGGCCTCGAAGAGTATTTCGTCGGCGTAGCTATTGCCTATGCCGGAGACGAACCTCTGATCCAGGAGAAACGACTTGATCTTGACCCTCCGCCGGGCAAGCATCTCTCCCAGCGTTTCCGCGGTGAACCCTCCATCCAGGGGATCGATCCCCAGCTTCTTCAGCTCCGGCAGTTCACCTACCCCGGAAGTGGGCACCAGCCGAAGAAACTTCAGGTGCACCTGGCCCACGAGAAGCTGATCATCAACAAAGCGCAGCACCAAACGTACATCGCTAGGCTCTCCGTGATACAGGCTGGAAAGCAACAACTGCCCCACCATCATCAGATGGATGATCAGCCAGAACCCATTGTCCAGTTGCAGCACGAGCATCTTGCCACGTCGCTCAACATCGACTATCCTGGCCCCCTCCATGGCAGCCTTCCACTGGGGCACGGGGCAGTCGCCTTCGTTGCCCTCGGGAAAGACAAGCTCCAGCACCCGTTGTCCAACTACGTGTGTTCTCAGCTCGTTCTTGAGAATCTCCAGCTCGGGCAGCTCCGGCATCTACATGCCCCCATCCGCACCCTGCTCGAGGTCAGGGTGTTGGCCTGGTCTGTTCGCCCCACGAGGCCAGCCTCCGCAAAGCCAATAGCGGCGCCCTGCCGTAGTGAAGCGGCAGATTAGCGGTGCCTGTTCTCATCCTCTTGCCTCCCGGGCGGAGACCTCATCCCGTGATTGTAGCCAGCCCTCGATTTCTCTGGCCAGCGTCTTCCCGACGCCCCTTATACTCTCCAATCCCTTTCTGCCCTGCTGCTGGTACATGGCGTGCACGTCCGTATCCATCTCGTCTATGGCCCAGGCAGCCTTGCGATAGGCCCACTGGCGATACCCCTCCGCCTCCTCGAGCAAGAGGTCATACGCCCGCAGCAAGAGCATCTCGGCGATACGCTTGTTCCCCGCCAAGGGGTCACCGGCCAGGAGTGGGCGTCTCATGCGGTCGGGAATGCCGGACTCCGCGCAGGCCTCTCGTATGCGACGCAGCAATTGAGGGCCATATCCACCCCGAGGCTCAAAACCACCGCTGTAGAGTTGGCTGTATAGCGGCGAGACCTGAGGGTAGTGTAACTCGAGAAAGCTGGTATATCTGTCCCGCTGTGCCCCTTCTTTGAGGGTCAAGCCGCCTCCGAGTACAAACTGCCCGCCCGCTTCCCGTACCCTGACCACGACCTCCTTGATGTTATGGTCACTGTCGGTGATGCCCGGCAGCAGAGGCATCATCGCCACGCCCGTGGTGAGACCAGCCTCAGCCACCCTCCTCAGAGCTTCCAGGCGGCTCTTGGGTGGCGCCGCTCCGGGCTCGAAACGAGAAGCGATCTTCTCGTCAAAGGTCGTGATGGTGAAGAACACACAAGCCCAGGACTGGCGATCGATGCCCTGATAGAGCTCCAGATCGCGCAGCACGAGGTCTGACTTCGTGAGCACCTCCACCGGGAACCCATGGCGCCCCAGGGCTTCCACCACCTCCCTGGTCAGTAACCGCCTTTTCTCGATGGGCTGGTAGCTGTCGCAAACCCCGCCCGTAGCCACCACCTTGCGCGTCAGCCTGGGCAATTGCCTTTCCAACACTTCGACCGCGTTTTCCTTGACGAACACCTTGTCCTCGAAGCTTCCCGACAGCCCGTATTGGTTGGCCCGCGCGTCGCAGTAGATGCATCCGTGAGCGCATCCCCGGTACGGGTTCACCGTATAAGAAGCCCAGAACCAGTCGTCAACGTGGCGGAACTTGTTGATCATGGACCTCGCTGTGTAGGCTTCGTACTGTATGGCCATCTGGTCATCCCCTTCGAGAACGGATGTTCTATTATACAGCGATCTGCACGCTCATGCTATCTGATGGAGGACAACTCTCGCAGAACAAAGGTCCGACAGTAGCGGCGCAGCTCACCTCCCGCCCAGGGAGCTCTCTCAGCGTCGGGGGGCCTCTTCGAACAGCTGGGTCAGAGCGCTCAAGGTCTCAGACGGCAGTTCTGAAGGCGCGGAGGCCTTTCTGATGTGACTCTTCAGCCGTCTCAGAGGCAGCACAGGCACAGAGGCTGTTGTCACCTCCAGGTGTGCCTCGGGGTTGAGGAAGACGACCAAGCCCTGGATATCAGCGTTCACCTCAGGAGCATGTTCTTCGATGTACTTCCGGAGTCTCTCCACATCCTGGAGCATCTCCTTCGTGGGGTTGCCCAGGGATTCCTCGGTGAAGAACCGCAGTGCCCGGCGCAGGGCCAGGTCTCGCACCCATTTGTCCTTGAAACAGCGGATCCTGCCGTCCAACCCCCTCAGAACCAGAACGAAGACCCCATGAGGAGTGAGCAGGACGTGATCGACGGGCAGCACGTGATGGTATAGACGGTAGCGGTCGTCGAACTCGCTGAGGGTTTCTGTCAACTTGCGCACGAACTGAGGTTCGCGCGTGGCCTGCCCCTGTCCACGGGCGCCCACGGCCCACATCGCGACGCCGAAGGCGATGAGAACGAAGGTCATCATCCTGTACTCGGTGAAGGACACGAGCAGGCCAGCCAAGACCATCACCGATGCAAAGAAGGTCGCCAGCTGTCCTAGTCTGCCTCCTCGCAACACCATCTCCTCATTGGTGATCGTTCGCATTTTCTCACCCCTTGCCAATCAGGCGCTGACACAGCTCCGTCTTTCCGCTGCGGGGGCCGCGTTCCCTAGTACAGTCCAAAGTACCAGCCAATGATCTCTCCGCCGAATACCAGGACTACCAGGCCGGCTGCGGCCAGAAACACGCCGTATGGAATGTAGCTTCGAAGCCCCTTGGTCCTGCTCAGGACCAGAGCCAAGGAGACGAGCCCTCCCAAGGAGACGGCGATGACCAGGGTCAGGATGACTTCGGGGAACCCTGTGATCAGACCAACGAAAGCTGCCAGATTGGCGTCGCCCCTGCCCATCGCGGGTCTCTTGAACAGCAGACCGCCAATGAGCACCAGGAGGTAGAAGAAGCAGAAGGCAACGGCGCCGCCGAGCATTGCCCGGCGCAAACCCAGCCCTGGATAGAAGTTGCTTCCGATGATGGCAAGTGCAATGGCCGGGTAGATGACCACTCGGAGTATGAGCCGATGCTCCAAGTCGATGACGAAGATCAGAAACAGCGCACAAGCGTACAGAGTGACCAACACCAACTGTACCGAAGGGCCATACCTGAGCCAGAAGAAGGCAAAGGCTAGCACGGTCACCGCTTCCAGCACTGGCCTGCGCAGCGGGTAGGGACTGCCACACTGACGACACTGTCCTCCTGACAGCACCAGACCCGATAGTGAGACAACGTCCCGCCAGGTCCCTCGCGCTCCGCAACTACCACAGTAGGGCACTCTCAGGATCGACCGGCGCAGGGGAAGCTGATCGGCGGCGAGACTCAGGAAGGCTCCAGCAAACAGGCCCCAGAGCGCATACAGGATAACCACACGATACCCCACGGGTCCAAGCTGGTGCGAATTGTACCATACAGGTTTGACAAGGACAACGCGCGAATGTAAAATGAAGCAAACCTGGACGGGCTGCAGGAACGATCCACCCCTGCGCGCCTCTGTTCGCCTTATCGGTGCGTCACAGATGCCTCGCTACGACAGACTGAGTGTCCTGGTCAGCCTGATTCTCTTCGGACTCGTGGTCTCGCATATCGTCGAGCTCCCAACCAGGACCGTGTCCTTTGTCGCCCTGGGGGTTCCCACGACTATCTATCTGTCAGGACGCTGGTTGGTCGGCGCGCTGCTCGTAATCATGGCAGGCGCAGGCGTCGATTCCATCGTGCGGTCCCACCCGCGCGTCCGCGGTGCCGAGCGAGGTTACACTCTGTCCTTCTGGGGGCTACCTTGCACGCTGGTCCTGGTCTCCCTGGTCGTTCTTCCGTTGTCGCCCAACGTCATGCTATGGCTGGGTGCTCTGACCTTGACGGGACTCCTTCTGTCGCTGGTAGTCTTGGCCCAGTACTACACCGTTGACGGACAAGGGCGTGGAGTCGCCATCGCACGATGGGGACTAAGCCTGGCGGTGTATGCAGGTGTGTTCGTCTTGTCCGGCCTGACGTACGGAGCCCGGGCCCGCAGCCTCCTATCCGCGACGGCGATCTCCATCTTCGCTACAACTATGGCCGCGGAACTACTACGCCCACCCTCCCCTGAACGGTCCGTGAGGCGCACCTGGCTCTACTCCGCGATGGTTGGTCTCGTCCTGGGAGAAGTGGCCTGGGCTTTGAATCATGTAAGCTTCAGCGCGGTCGCAGGTGGGACCTTCTTGCTCCTGGTCTTCTATGTCGTGAGCGCAGTGGCCAAGCAGCACCTGAGCGGGCAGCTCACCCGCGCGGTGATCGCGGAGTTCATTGTCGTATCCGTCCTGGGCCTGGGACTGCTCTATCTCCTGTAAGTTGGGCGACGCGGTGGTAGGAGTAGGTAGCTGAAAGATGGTATGGCTGCAACGTATGGAGGAGGACGCCAGGGAGATAAGCATGCCAGAGGAGTGGGGAGGCGTGGTCCCGTCCCAGGTGTTCCTTGATGAGGCACGTCGGATTGTGGAGCAGGGAGAACAGCAGGGGCTTACACTGCGCGTCATGGGGGGAGCCGGCATACGGCTGCGCACTCTCAGGTACGAGGACCTTGGACGGAGGCTTGCCAGGCTCGGGGAAGGAGAGCAGGAGTTCACAGATCT
>JBAVWD010000454.1:0-4012 GCA_049697655.1 Anaerolineae bacterium
CACTTGTTGCACCTTTCGCTGAACAATCGCATACATTCGGCAGCGGTGACCATGGGCCCGGAAGCCAGGTCCGAAGGGTGAAGCCGGTGAGAGTCCGGCGCTGTCCCGCAACTGTGGCTCGGTCTACCAGGAAACCAGTGTTGTAGGCTGGGGAGTCAGGAACCCCGCCGCTGCCAGGCTCTAAAGACCCTCGAGAGAAAGGGGATAGGAGACATCCATGTGGATGTAGGCCCGTCCCCTTTTTGTGTGACCTACTGCCGCGGCGGTGCGGCCCCTATGAGTAGCACGAGTATGAGACTAACGCTCATATCGGGAAACCTTGCCACATCTGCCTCCGTAGCGCCTGCCTCGATCTGCTCCTGCACCCCACGTCGACCACCTCGTTGTGAGAGCCGAGTTGAGGCACGGCGGGGGAGGTGCTCCCCTCGGGGCGGTCCAATCTGCCCGGTGCGGCCTTCGGAGACGCCAGCATGAAGGTGCTGAGAGACCTCGACCTGGAACTCGACATGTCTTCCGTGCTCTGGTGCCAGGGTGAAGATCCCGCAGGCCAGTTGTCCCAAGAGGGGCAAGTCGACCTCAATCGGGAGCTGCTGCGTGATTCTCGACGAGTGCTTCAGCCCACCATCGTCTATGACCTCTTCGCTCTGCTGGAGGTGCGTGATCAAGAGGTTGTCATTGACAAGGGGGCGACCTTCCATGGGCATCTGCTGGCGGATCGATTCGTTCTCGCCCAGGAGGTGGCCCTGGCCCTCTGCACCATCGGCGGGAATCTCGATGATCGCGTGTCAGCTTACCGGGCCGAGGGCGATGAGGTGCGAGCTGTCCTGCTGGACGGCATAGGCATTGCCGCCGTGGGCGAGCTTGGCGAGAGGGCCCACGAACTCATCCTCGATGTGGCGAAGGAGCGAGGCTGGCAGGCGAGCGCTGCCTTTCAACCCGGCCAACTTGACTGGCCCCTGGAAGATCATATGGTCTTCTTCGACCTTCTCCCGGCAGAGAAGCTGGGTCTCAGCCTAGACGGCAACCACCTGATGGTCCCGTCCAAGTCTGTCTCCTTGGCTGTGGGCCTGGGAAAAGAGATGCTGCCTTTGGCCATGGACCGCGCCTGCAAGTACTGTCCCCTGGCCGATGGTTGTCGGTTCAGCAGAGAGTGAGTCGGCGCACTGTCAGGGAGTCCTAAATCAATCGGCGACGGGTCCAGGCACGTCGTGATGATCATCCCAGGCGGCGGGGAAGCTGCCAGAGCGCTGTAAGGAGGCGTAGTGTCAAAACGGTATGCATGGGTAGTTATGGCCGCGCTTTTTGTGGCGGCAATCGCGGTCTCCATCAATCAGTACAAGGTTCCGCCCGTCATGCCCGTGCTGATGCAGGTCTTCGGCCTCGATCTCACCATGGCCAATCTGTTGATGTCTATCTTCTCCCTGAGTGGCTTCCTGTTGGCCATTCCTGCGGGGATCGTGGTGCACAGGATTGGTCCCAAACGGTCCGGACTGGTGGCCGTGGGCGCGGTGATCGTGGGGGCAGGGCTGGGAGCAATCAGCAGCGGAGCGGCGGCGCTGCTCGCCAGCCGAACGGTGGAGGGCCTCAGCTTCGTGTTCATGATGGTGGTTGGCCCCGCCCTAGTCTCTCTGTGGTTCAGCCCAGAGGAGAGGGGAGTCCCAATGGGGGTCTTCGCCACCTGGGTGCCTGTGGGCAGTCTGATCATCCTCAACGCCGCCCCAGCGCTGGAATCAGCGTTCGGCTGGCAGTCCGTATGGTGGTTCGGCTGCCTCTACGGAGTGTTTGGTTTCCTGGTATTCTGGGCCTTGGTGAGGCTGCCCAGGGTGGTTGCCAGCACGCCAGCCAATCCCGGGCAGCGCGGCGCAGGGCAGGGGTCCAGCGAGCGTCTACTGTCCAGTGTGAGAACTGCTTTGGCCAACCGGAATGTGTGGCTTCTTGGCCTGCTTTTCTTCTGCTTCACCATGGTTTTCCCCGGGTTCTCGAACAACATGCCGACCTACCTGCATACCGTTCGAGGGTACTCTTTGGCCCAGGCGGCCTTGATCGTCAGCCTATCCTCGTTGGCCACCATCGTGGGTTGTCCATTGATGGGGCTACTGTCCGACAGGATTGGCTCTCGCAAGAAGGTCTACACCGCCGCTCTGCTCATTGTGGCCGTTCTCTGGCTCCTCCCCTACCAGTTGACTGGAGCTGCCATCCCACTGTTCTTGGTGGTTTTCGGACTTGTCGCCGGGGCGATTCCCACCATGATCTTCGCCTCGCTCCCGGAGGTGATGGAGAGACCGGAACTGGCGGGAATCGGCATGGGAGGTGTGGTCATGCTTCAGAACCTGGGCTTGTTGCTGGGCCCCGTGATGTTTGGGCGTATCGTGCAGGTTTCGGGGAATTGGGCTCTGGCTGGATATGCCATGATTCCCATCACCCTTCTCGCTGTGCTGATCGGGTGGCTGGTAGACGTACGCTAGGGAGGCTGGCGATCGTCGGGAGCGCAAACGCGACTGATTCGGCGAAGCGCACAGCACCGGCTGTCTATACTGCAGTATCATGATGAAGATGGTCTAGCCATGGATCGAGGAAGCCACCGTGACGTCTAAGGGGGAGCCAAGGCGTGAGATCATGACCTCCGCTGAGCGTCTGGCTGCCATAACCAGAGGGGAACGGCCCGATAGAGTACCCTTCATGCCTCTTGGAGCGGGGTTTTGTGCTGAGATCCTTGGATATCCCATAAGGCCGATCTATGACGACCCTCAAAGGAGCTTCTGGGCGCAGATGTGGGCACAGGAGCTCTTCGGCTACGACGGGACCCCCACGTTCCGCTACGGTTCCTACGGTGGGTGGGAGTTCGGCGGCGAGATCAAGATGCCCCAGGGCGAGTTGGCGCAGGCCCCCGTGGTGACCAAGTACCCGGCCCGAACCCCCGAGGAGGTGGATGCCCTGGAGATACCCGATGTGGAAACGGCAGGCTACTTCCCTCTGTGCATCGAGTTCGCAGAGATCCAGCTGGTGCTGGGTATGCCTATCGTGGTCCCCGCCTGGGGACCTTTCACGGCGGCGGCCAACATTGTGGGTGTCAATGCGCTGTGCCGGTGGATGATCAAAAGGCCGGAAACTGCCCATTCGCTGTTGGGCAAGGTGGTGGTCTTTGCCAAGAGGGTGATCGACTACTTTGTTGGCCGCTTCTCGGGCCAGAGGCTCACGGGTGAGGGCGGCTGTGCGACCTCCTCCAACCAGATCATCTCTCCAAGGCAGTTCGAGGAGTTTGTTCTCCCGTACCACCAAGAGGTCTTTGAGTATGTCTCGTCGAAGGGAATCGAGACCGTTTTCTGTCATATCTGTGGGGAGCAAAACGATAATCTGCCCTATTGGGCTCAGGTGCCGTTCGGCGAGCGCGGCATCCTGAGCTTCGGCGAGGAGGTCGATCTGGCCAGAGCGATAGAGATCTTTGGCGACAAGCACGTTGTGGCTGGAAATGTCGAGCCGCGGGTGATCCGAGAAGGCACCTGGCAGCAGGTGTACGAGCTGGCCAGGGTTTGCATCGAGAAAGCCAAGGATGCACCTGGAGGTTACATCCTCATGTCTGGCTGTGACATACCACCTTCTTCGCCGCCATACAACATATACGCGCTGAAGAAGGCGGTGACGGACTACGGGTTCTACGACTAGTCGGGATGTGCGCGGCACCTGGAATGCTGGGGACTGGGTTAGTTGGTGCGCTATGATCACATGGTTTCATGAGGAAAGGGGGTGATGGAACTTTCGGAAAGCTCGCGGGTGCCAAACATCATTGGCGACACATGGACAAGAACAAACCGGAGGTAAGGAGATGGCGACAGAGGCAAGGAAGAAGGAGATCTTGAAGGCCCTCTACGAGGGGGTGGTGGCGTTCGACGAGGACAAGGTAGTGGAGTACTCCAAGCTGGTCTTGGCCGAGGACGTGGACGCCTACGAGGCGATCATGGACGGCCTGGCGGCGGGGATGGAGCACGTGGGCGAGTTGTACGCCAACCAGGAG
>JBAVWD010000455.1:0-3257 GCA_049697655.1 Anaerolineae bacterium
GTCCAGTAGAGGGTGAGAGGGGCCGAGTGCAGGAAAGTCACCCTCCCCCAACCCCCTCACATCGAGGGAGGGGAGTCTGGAGCGGGTTTAGCGGGGTACTTGAGGCTCCATAAGGTGGTGCGCCGGCCCAAGACCTCCTCCCCCTGGATGGGGGAGGACAGAGGAGAGGGTGAGAGGGACCGAGCGTAGGAAGATCACCCTCCCCCAATCCCCTCCCATCATGGGAGGGGAGTTTGAAGTGGGTCTGGCGGGATACCTGAGGGCCGATCCGCAGAATTGGCGGCGATCGCGGCGGCCTGAAGTCCCGCGCTACGGGCTGTGAAACCGGCTTCAGCCGGTTGGATTAACGTGCTTCAGCACGTTTGGGCTTGGTGTAGCGTGGGGTTATCAACCCCACGCGGATGCTGCGGTGGCACGTGGCAGGGTGTGGAATGGCTGAATCAGACCAGGACATGTGGACGCCCGAGCGTGACGTGACCGAGCGAGACGTGCGCCTGGCCAGGGAGAGGATCGTGCCTGTGGCCATCAGAACCCCGCTGCTGCCATCCCGAGGTCTCTCCCAGCGCGTTGGCACTCCGGTCTATCTCAAGCTGGAGAACCTCCAGGACACGGGTTCCTTCAAGATCCGAGGTGCGGCCAACAAGATGCTCACCTTGGGGCCGGACGAGCGAGAGCGAGGGGTAGTCACGGTCTCGACGGGCAACCACGGACGCGCTGTGGCCCATGTGGCCAGGCGGCTGAACATGCGGGCGGTGGTTTGCGTGCCTACAGGGACCGCCTACAACAAGCGAGAAGCCATCGAGCGGCTGGGGGCTGAGATAGTCTACGGTGGGGAAACGTACGACGAGAATGACGAGGCCGCGTTTGAACTCGCCAGGGAGCGCGGCCTGGTCCTGATCAGCCCCGATGACGATCCTTTGATCATCGCTGGTCAGGGCACGGTGGGTCTGGAAATCTTGGAGGACCTGCCCGCCGTGAGCACTGTGCTCGTGCCGGTGGGCGGAGGAAGCCTGGTATCGGGAATCGGGCTGGCGTTGAAAGCGGCCGATGGAGGGAAGCGGGTGATAGGGGTCTCCATGGATCGCGCACCGGTGATGTACCACAGCCTGAAGGCCGGCAAGCCGCTGAGGATGGAGGAGGAGGAAACGCTCGCCGATGCGCTCGTGGGCGGCATAGGGGCGGAAGCCCAGTACAGCTTTCGCTTGGCGCAGCAGCTCATCGATGACTTCGTTCTGGTTTCGGAGGACGAGATCGCCTCGGCCATGGTCTTCGCCCTGGAGGAACATCATTTCGTGGTGGAGGGCGGGGGCGCGGTGGGCATCGCAGCCTTGCTCAGTGGGAAGTTGCCGGAGACAAAGGGGAGCGTGGTCGTGGTGGTCAGCGGCGGCAACGTGGACTTGCCCTTGCTTCTGCGGTTGGCAGAGGCCGGATGAGGGGTGACCTCAGACATTTGCGGACCCTGGTGGACCTCAGCGCGGACGAGATCTGGAGTGACGGACCAGGCCGAGAACAAGCTGCACATGCACAAGTGGATACTGGCTTTCCTGATGGCTGGTCCGGGCACTGAGCCGCGCGGAGGCATGAGCGATGAAGCCTAGAGAGCGCGTGATGGCGGCGCTGGAGCATCGAGAGCCGGACCGGGTGCCCCTATTCGAGGTCTGGATCGACAACGAAGACCTGGTGGCGCAGGTGGGAGGCGGCGATCTTCAGAGGACCTACGTCGAACTCGGATTGGACAGCATCGAGATCCCCTACGAGATACCACCGGGGAGCAATGCCTGGCGTGATGGAGTGGACGAGTGGGGGCGTGTGTGGCAGAAGGGCTGGTACGCCGGCGGGGTGGTGGAGACCGAGGCAGACCTGAAGGAATACAGCCCTCCCCTCGACTACGTGCATCAGCATTTCGACCCTCGGAGAACAGCCGAGGTTATGGAGCGGTACCCCGATCATTGCTTCATCTACGGCTCCCACGTTGCCCCTTTCACGGCGGCGTACCTGGCCATGGGGATGGAGAGGTTCTTCCCCGACCTGCACAGGAGGCCGGACTTCGTCCGCAAGTTGCTGGAGAACCGCACCGAGTACTGTGTAGCCATGTTCCGCCGGGCGACCAGTCTGGGCGCGGAGGTCATCGTTCTGGGCGAGGATGCTGCCCACAGTGGTGGCCCGATGATCTCGCCGGAGATGTGGCGGGAGTTCGTGCTTCCGCTACACAAGCGGATCGTGGAGGAGGTCCAGGCTCCGGTGATATGGCACAGCGACGGAGATATTACGCGCCTGCTGCCCCTGGCTGTGGAGGCGGGATTCGCCGGTGTGCACTCGTTGGAGCCCGATTCCGGGGTCGATCTACAGCAGGTGAAACGCGATTTCGGCCAGGAACTGGTGCTGGTGGGGAACGTGGAAGCGTCCGTGCTGTGCCAGGATGACCTGGAGTCGGTTCGGGAGGAAGTGAGGCGCTGTTTCAGGCAGGGGGCAGCAGGGGGAGGCTACATGTTCTCCACCTGTAGCAGCATCTTCAAGGGGATGAACCTGGAGGCGGTAGTGGAGATGTATCGGTATGCAGGGGAGATTGGCGCGTACTAGGGATTCGCGTATCGTCGGAGGCTATTGATGGAGCGGAAGATCGTGGCCACGGAGAAGGCGCCGCGCGCTGTAGGCCCCTATTCTCAGGCGGTGATCGCCGGGGGATTTGTGTTCACCGCCGGCATGCTCGCGCTGGATCCCCAGACAGGTGATGTCGTGGGCGACGATGTTGGTGCGCAGACTCGCCAGGCCCTGAGCAACGTGCAGGGAATCCTGGAGGCAGCAGGAAGCTCTCTGGATCGGGTGGTGAAGACCACCGTCTTTCTCAGGGACATACGCGATTTCCCGCAGATGAACGCCGTCTATGCCGAGTTCTTCCCGGCCGATCCTCCGGCGCGTTCCACTGTGGAGGTCGGCCCGCTGCCCAAGGGAGCTTTGATCGAGATAGACGCTATCGCTTTGAGGTAGTACGAGCCTCAAGCAACCCACGAGAAGTGCTGTCCGGGCGTCCACGTGCCCTGGTCGGCCCGAGGGCGGCTGGCGGTGTCACCGGAGGGACGCCTCGGGAGTGTGCGCTCAAGGTGGTCTCCGGACCATCGTCTCCATGGACAGCGCACAGGGTCAGGAGGGTGCATGAGAGCGGAAGAGTACATCGCGCTGGAAGACCGGTACAACGCCCACAACTACAAGCCGCTGGATGTGGTCTTGGAGCGGGGCGAGGGGGTCTGGGTCTGGGA
>JBAVWD010000456.1:0-1743 GCA_049697655.1 Anaerolineae bacterium
ACTACGGATATCCGAGCACCCCTGAGGAAGTCCTGACCACAGTCCTGGGAACCTGGCGGGCCATCAGTATCTTTCGGGGCCGCAACTTCGGGACGTCCGAGCAAGAGATCGAGCTGGTGTACGGCAACCCTGTGCTGCCTACCTGCGTTAGGACACTACCGCTCAACCCACCCAAATGCACCTGGCAGATCTTGCCCAACAAGATGCCCAATCCTGTCCCGCTCATGGGATTGTCGGGCTTCGGCAACATGTTCAACAACTACACCTGGGACCTGGAAGTGCACGATGGCCAGCTCTTTGTGGGCACCATGGACTGGAGCCACCCCTTCTCGACGCTGCTCGATGTCTTCGTAATCAACATAACCGGCTCTCCGCCCGCGAGGGAACTGCAGCTCCCTGAGTCGGTCCTCGGAGCCGACCTCTTCCGCCTGGCCTCATCCTCGGCAGATCACGCGGTGCCCGAAGACGTGTCGGGGGTTGGGAATTGGAGCAGCTACGGCGTCCGCAACATGGTCTCCGATGATTTTCTGTACCTCGGCATGGCCAATCCCATAAACCTGATGACGAATCCCTATGATGACCTACCAGAGGGTGGGTGGGAGTTGCTTTGCCTGGGGGAGTGTGAGGTGCAGGTGGAACCAGAGTTCGTGCCCGAGCCGGGCACACTCCTGCTGTTGGGCAGCGGTTTGCTGGGGCTCGGCGGGTACGCCAGTAGGCGGCTTCGAAAGCGCTAGGCAAGTTGTACGAAGGGTCACAGGAGCAAAGGTTCGGAAGCGAAGCTCAGAGAGCAGCAACTGAGCGCCCAGGTTCCCGCGGCGATCAGAGAACAGATGGGCCACCATGCGACGCACCGTGGCCCTTTGCTTTGGAAGACAACAACTCGCTGTGACTCGCAGCGGCAGACAAGCCTGGCCGCAGCCATGGACCCTGAGCGAGCCGACCAGTACGTTCGAACGAAGGAGGCCGGGATGAGAAGCTCATTGTCGGCAACTCTGCTATTCTGCATGACCCTGCTGATGCCCGTCTCCGGCTGTGCCGAGCAAGCGACGGTGGGACCGGCCACCACTGGGCCACCCGTGGAGGCGCCAACCGTCCCAACGCAGCCATCACCGACCGCGCAACCCACCGCCACCGAGACTGCTCCACCTATCCCTGCCGAAACGGTGACTCCTCCTCCGTCCACGGCCACGCCGACCATCACCCATACACCCACTCACACGCCGGGGCCAAGGATACTTGCCTTCCAGATCACGCCGACCGTCACGGACAACGTGGGCGACGTACTCGCCATGTCCTGGCAGGCGACGGGCGAGCGGGCCGAGATCTGCCCCGTCGGTGCCTCGGGACCCATCGAGCAGCGCTGCCGTGCCGTGTCCGTGTCAGGGAGCACAGAGTGGACGACCGACGAAGAGGCGATGAGCTACTCCGGCTTTGCACTGCGAGCCTGGTATGGCACGGTCAATACGCTGAAGGTCGTCGAAGTCAAGCTTCAGTGCCAGAACCTGCGCCAGTGGTTCTTCCCCAACCCCCCGCAGAACTGCCCCGCCGCCCAGGCCGCCACCTCCTACGCTGCCGGTCAATACTTTGAGCACGGCTTCATGATCTGGACCCAGGAGCCAGACACCTTCTACGTCTTCTATCAGAGCCAGGACGCAGCAGGGTTCCAGACCTTCGATTGGGTCATTGACCCCGGCTCGGCGCTCAAGCCGGGCGCCTCGCCCGACAACCACGTTGGGGAGCCGC
>JBAVWD010000457.1:0-3470 GCA_049697655.1 Anaerolineae bacterium
TGGCCCTCATCGAGGCGGAGCAGATTGTCGCCGAGCGTTGATAGCACGGGGCGGCGTAGTCTCTGCCAGAGTTGCCGGGCTCTGGGGCCATGGGGCACCAATGCCTATGTGCTGGTGTGCCCTGTGACCTCGGAGAGCGTTCTCATCGACCCGGCAGGAGAGCCAGAAACGTTGCTGTCCATGCTAGGCGACAGCAAACCGGTTGCCATCCTGTTGACCCATGGCCACCCGGATCACGTGGGCGCCCTGGAGGAGATGAGGGCGGCGCTTCGGGTTCCGGTGATGGCCTACCCTGGCGGCAGCTGGGTGGAGGCGGATCGCTGGCTTGAGGACCGGGCTCTGGTCGCCGTAGGCGAACACTCTCTGCGTGTCTATCACACCCCTGGGCACAGCGAAGACCAGGTCTGCTACGCTATCGAGGGCGAAAATCGGGTCATCGTGGGTGATACCATCTTTGAGGGCGGACCGGGCCACACCTTCTCGCCCAGGGGCTTCCAGGTTACTGTTCAGACGCTGAACAATGTCATCCTTGCCTGGCCGGACGAGACGGTGTGCTATCCTGGCCACGGCCCCTCTTTTCTCCTGGGCGACAAGCGGCAGGCGATTGAGGCTTTCCTGGCCAAAGAGCACGGTGACTTCTTCGGCGATGCGACGTGGGAGATCTGACGGTGACGAGCCTCTTATGCCAGCCTGCTTGAGCTCAGGGCCTGCTTTGTGGTCACGGCGGCCAGTATTGCTACGTGAGAACTAAGGCACACCAGGGTGGCGAGGCTTCCGGAAGAACACACTTCAAACAGTAATCAGAACCTGCGCCACAAATCGAGGTTAATGTCTACGGGCGCTGACCCTTGATCGAACTAGGCGAGCGCCGCTGTTGTCGCCCCCTGAATCTCTTCCTCGGCACGCCTTTCCTGCTTCACCTGATGGGAACGAAGTCCTTTCCTGAGGGAGGCATTCCAAGAAAGACCACCCTGAGATAGTCCTGGGAAGTCCGCAGGAGTAGCTTTGGTTGACCTTCGCGAGTCCTTCGCGCGGACACATACATTATCATGTTTGGGTCAAACAAGGTCCTGGTCACTGCACTCAACCGGGCCCCAAGATCGATGTCCTCCGCAGAGAACAGTGAGGTGTTGAAGCCACCCACCCTCCAATAGTCAC
The DNA here is from genome assembly GCA_049697655.1 of Anaerolineae bacterium. Taxonomy (GTDB): domain Bacteria; phylum Chloroflexota; class Anaerolineae; order UBA7937; family B3-Chlor; genus JAUVXJ01. Next base: position 1,159 of record JBAVWD010000457.1, read on the forward strand.
GCGTTCGCACAGCGAAGTTGTTGCCGCTGATTACGCCTCTCCCGAGGGTGTAGCTTAGTGTGGTCGCCCAGTTGCATACGTACCGCGCAGACCAGCGGTCAAAGCTGCTTCCGTCGTGGAACAGTGTAGGACCAGTCACAGCGCCCAGCGCCTCGTCTCTACGAAAGGCCCTGGCGATCTCTTCCAACCAGGTCGGTGGGGCGACGGCATCTGCGTCCGTTCCGGCGATGATTTCACCCCTGGCCTCTTGAGCCCCTCGATGTCTCGCCCGACCCACGCCCCTCACTGGCTCATGTATGACCCTCACTCCGAACCGTCGTGCGATTTGAGCGGTCCGATCTGTACTTGCATTGTCCACCACGATAATCTCACAGAGCTCGCGCGGGTAGTTCTGGGCGCGGAGCGAAGAGAGGCACTGTGCGATGTACTCTTCTTCGTTGAGCGCTGGCACGACGACTGAGATGAACATGCTCGGATTGCCCCTTTAGACGCTACTGCGTCTGACCAGAATACTGACGCCTTGCGCGAAGGTCACCCTGCTAATTGCAGACGCGGTGCGGTCAGGGAATCTCCGTCAAGCCAAAGCCCGGCACGTAGCGGTCCAGGAAATCGTCCATGTAGGCCTTGAAGGTCTGGGGATCCGTCTTCATACACTGAGCGTGCGGCGCGCCCCAGTCCGTGACGTACAGCACCTTGCGCTCATGCGTGATATTGGCGTAGATGGCTTCGGCGTGGGCCGGCGGTATCTCCTCATCCTGTAGAGAATGGATCAAGAATACGGGGGCCTCTGTCTCTCGCGCTGCTAGCAGGGGAGAAACGGCCGCGGGGTCGAAGTCGGCGCGCCAGCCCGCGAAGAGAAGGACGGTGGGGCTCAGGATGGCTCTGACCACCGGCCCATACCGCTGCTCCGCCTGTTCCCCCAGAAGCGTTGGCAGGTCCTGGAAGGGCGCTTCGGCGGCCACGAAGGCTAGATCTGGCTCCAGCGCGGCCGCTTGCAGTACCGTTGCCGCGCCATACGACAGCCCCATCAGGCCAATCTGGGAGACCTCCAACTCAGCGCGTTCGGCGAACCAGGCTAATACTTCCAGCGAGTCTTCCTTTTCGTAATAGCCGTAGGTGGCGTACTCACCGGTGCTCTCACCGTGGTGCCGCGCATCGAACATCATCACGTCACAACCGCGGTCCCAGAACAGAGGCACGTACATGAGAGTCTCGACTCGAGCGCCGCCGCGACCATGGTGTAGAATCACGCCGCAGTCTCCGTTCAGCTCGTTCTCGAATAGCCACCCTGAGAGGACGATCCCCTCGCCCAGGTCGAGCGAGACATCTTCCGGCTGCGGCAGGCCGAGCTCGTCCAGGTCATAGGGGCCCATAGTGGGCTCCGTCCGCTCCCGGACCTCCTCCAAAGTGCTACGCTTGTAGGCTACAATTGCACCGGAGAAATACCAACAGTTCCACAGGTAGTAGGCCGCAGCCAGGAACACGATGATCAGAACAGTGATCCCAAACACTTTTTGTTTCATTGAGATATCCTCCATCATCTATGATCTCATTCGGAGCGTGGATGGATTTCGGATTCCTTAGACCTCCGCCAGCTTGCGAGAAGCAAGGAGCCGGCTACCAAAGGCAACCCAGCAAGAAACAGGAATGGAGCAACCAGCTGCAACAGGAATGGCGCAGCCCACAGCAGGTTGGCGGGACCCCCCGGTGCTGCCCACCCAACGTACAAATAGCCACGAGCAAGCAAACCGAACGCGAGACTCACGAGCAGGCCTGCTGCGACCAAGACGACGCCTCCGATGGCCTCCCAACGCCAGGCAATGGCCGTGGGGGCCCAGGTGACCGAGAGGATGAGGAACAGGATGAGCCACCCGTCTGGCGGCAGAGGGAATGCAGAAACACCGGACTGTTCAAGCGTTAGCTCATATACAACAACCCAAAGGAGAGCATTACAGGGCGTCAGTCCGGCGGCCCAAATCACTGCCAACACCCTGGCGATGCGACGCATCCGCTTTGCCTTTCGGTTCGTGGTATCTTGAATCCGTGACTCCTTACCAGCGGCAGCCCGCGCCAGCAGACTCATACCGCAACTGGAACAGAAAACCGCGTCAACGGGGTTCTCGGTGTGGCAGTTCTGACAAGTCTTCATCGTCGCGCTCCTCCTTATCTCTGGTGTGCACAGTTCCCAAACTTGGGACCTCCAAGAAGTCAGCCTGTTGCCCGCGACTGCACTGGGCAGATCACCTCCGGCGCGGCATGGTGAGAAAGCTCCTCAAGCCCGCCCAGCGCTTCTTGATGATGAGGTGGTCATC
>JBAVWD010000458.1:0-2322 GCA_049697655.1 Anaerolineae bacterium
CACGGGGCCTTTGCGCCCCACATCGAAGGTGCAGACCCGCCGCGGCCCGTGTCTCTGGTGTGATTACGCGTGAGGAGCAAGAAGTCGTGCTGAAACTGGTGTCCAGGTTCGGAGGCGACCCTAACGAGAAGGAACTGGATCGCCTCCAACCGCTGGTGCAAGCGGTCGGGGAGCTGGAAGCTCAGGTCAAAGACCTCACCGATGGGCAACTGCGCGACAAGACCGAGGAGTTGCTGCGCAGGCTGAGGGCGGGTATCTCGCTGGACGCCCTGCTCCCCGAGGCTTTCGCCGCCGTCAGAGAGGCCTCCAAGCGCACCACCTCCATGCGCCACTTCGACGTACAGATCCTGGGCGGCATTTTCCTCCACCAGGGCAAAGTGGTGGAGATGAAGACCGGTGAAGGCAAGACCCTGGTGGCCACCCTTGCCCTCTACCTGAACGGCCTGACCGGCCGGGGTGCCCATCTGATCACCGTCAACGACTACCTGGCCCGTCGCGATGTGCAGTGGATGGGGCCTATCTATCACCTGCTGGGGCTTACCGTCGGCCTGCTTCAGCAGGGCGAGGGCGCCGCCTTCCTCTTCGATCCAGAGTACGCCCGGGGCGACTTCAAGTACCTGCGCCCTGTAGACCGCAAGGAAGCCTACGCGGCCCATATCACCTACGGCACCAACCACGAGTACGGCTTCGACTATCTCCGAGACAACCTGGCCTTCACTCTGGATCGGCGCGTGCAGCGTGAACTGAGCTATGCCATCATCGATGAGGTGGACAACATCCTCATCGATGAAGCGCGTACCCCGCTCATCATCTCGGGGCCTTCCGACGAGCCTCTGGAGGAATACAAGCGTTTCGCCCGTATCGCTCGCAAACTCCGTGCCGACATCGACTACGAGCTGGACGAGAAGGAGAGAAACGTCATTCTCACCGAGGCTGGCCTGGCCAAGGTGGAGGCTGAGACCGGGATCGAGAACATCTACGACGAGGCCAACTACCAGTACGTGCACTACATGGAGCAAGCCCTGAGGGCACAGGCCCTGTTTCACAAAGACCGAGACTACATCAAGCAGGGCCAACGGATCGTCCTCGTCGATGAGTTTACGGGGCGTCTCATGCCAGACCGCCGCCTCAGTGAAGGGCTGCACCAGGCGATAGAGGCCAAGGAGGGGGCCCCCGTCAGGGAGCGGATGATGACGCAGGCCACCATCACCCTCCAGAACTACTTCCGGATGTACGAGAAGCTGGCAGGCATGACGGGCACTGCCGCCACCGAGGCCGAGGAACTGGACAAGATCTACAAGCTGGACGTCGTAGTCCTGCCCACCAACGTGGAGTACATGGCCCGCGCTCCCGACTCGCGGCTCCTCGTAGACCGCCGTAAGGAAGACGGGACCGACGTCGTGGTCTACTGTGACCGGGACGATCCTGACCAGGTGGTCTTCTACAGGCGCGCCGACTACCAGGATGTGATCTACAAGTCAGAGAAGGCCAAGTGGGAGGCCATAACCGCGGAGATTGAAGAGCTTTACCGCGCCGGCCGACCAGTGCTGGTGGGCACCACCTCCGTGGAGAAATCGGAGCACCTCAGCACGTTGCTGCAGGCGAAGGGCATTCCCCACGAAGTCCTGAACGCCAAGAACCACACGCGGGAGGCAGCCATCATCGCGCGGGCAGGCGAGCCCAAGGCGGTGACCATCGCCACCAATATGGCCGGGCGCGGTGTGGACATCAAGCTCGGTGGCGAGTTGTCGGAAGAGACCATCAGGACGGCGCACCGGTTGCTGAGAGGTCGAGGCATAGACCCCTACCACGCGTCTCCGGCCCAACTCTACAGCGCCATCGCCGAGGTAGAGCCTGACTACGTGCGTCGACGGGAGCAGGCTCTGCAAGTTGGCGGTCTGCACGTCCTGGGAACAGAACGTCACGAAGCGCGGCGCATCGACAACCAGCTACGTGGCCGAGCCGGCCGTCAGGGGGAGCCAGGATCTTCCCGTTTCTATCTGTCCCTCGAGGACGATCTGATGCGGCGCTTCGGCGGCCCGTCCGTGGCCGGCCTGATGGACAGGCTCGGTGTGGAAGAGGACATACCCATCGAGCATGGCATGGTCAGCAAGACCATCGAAGGAGCTCAGTCCAAAGTAGAAGGCTACAATTTCGACATTCGCAAGCATCTCCTGGACTACGACGACGTGCTGAATCGACAGCGCGAATTGATCTACGGCCGAAGGTACAGATTCCTCACCAGCAACGACCTGGAAGCAGAGCTCTGGGGCATGCTGGAGAGCGAGTTGGACAGGAAACTGGAGGAGGTATCGAAACAAA
>JBAVWD010000459.1:0-6954 GCA_049697655.1 Anaerolineae bacterium
GTCCTGGTGGGAGGCGGAGACGCCGCAGACGGAGCCGACTATGTGATTGTCGACATCACTGAGTTTGGTACATTGATGGAGGAGATCTGAACTCGTTGACAACCCATGGTCCGGGGATTTGGCTGAGGCCAACGCTGCGTCCGCAAACTGGGCGCGCCCAGGGCCTTTGGCGAGTGGAGATCTGTCACCGTGCTGAGTTGCCGAATTCCCAAGCAACGGCGGCTCGATGGTCCGAGCGAGTTGTCATAAGCAGGAGGCTGTCTATGTGGGATGAACTGTTGGTGCCGATGGAGGAGGCGGCCGAGGCCATGCATGTGTGGGCAGTGGCCGAGGCAAACCAGGGGGGAATCGCACCCATCAGCTATGAGTTGCTGGGTGCAGCGAGAGACCTGGCGGACATGCTGGCGGTACGGACGGAGGCGGTGCTCTTGGGGAAGGACCTCGACGGCCTGGCGGACGAGCTGGTATGGCGAGGAGCCGAGTCGGTATACGTTCTTGATGATCCTCGCCTGAGCGGATATCAAACGGACCCGTACACACAGGTATTGACGCATCTCATCCGCGAGAGGAATCCTGAGGTCGTGCTTCTTGGCGCCACGGACCTGGGCAATGACCTGGCGCCACGGTTGGCTCAGGAGCTGGATACTGGCTTGTTGCCGCACTGCACCAAGCTGGAGGTGGATCAGGTCGAGCGAGCCTTGCTGGGTACGCGCCCTGCCTACGATGGCGAACTGATGATCACCACCGTATGTCCCAAGAAGCGTCCCCAGATCGCGACGGTGCGCCCCGGGACGATGGAGCCTTTTCCACCAGACCGGTCTCGCGTGGGAGATATCGAGCAGATCTCCGCGCAGTTGGAGGGCGCGGGCGCACGCTCGAAAGTGGTGGAGGTCGTGGATGAAGTCAGGAAGCCAGAATTACAGCAGGCCAGGATTGTGGTGGCCGGTGGCAGGGGAGTAGGAACTGGCGGCTTCGACCTGCTGGAGGAACTCGCCCACGAGCTGGGTGCCGCGGTTGGGGCTTCGCGAGGCGCGTTCGACGAGGGCTGGATAGGGAAGGAATACTGGGTCGGCGGCGCGGGAGGCACGGCCGTGGCTCCTGACCTCTATGTGGCTTGCGGCATCTCCGGCGCGCTCCAACACTACCTGGGCATCAAGGACGCCCGGTTCATCGTGGCCATTAACAGGGACCGGGAGGCCCCCATCTTCAAGTTCGCCGATGTGGGAATCATCGGAGATGTCCAGGAGATCGTTCCCGCGTTGATAGAGCAACTGAGGGCCAAGGGGAATTGATAGCCACGCACTGGTCGCCTGGCGTCAAGCTCCTTCGGGGCAGCTACTACGAAATCGGCCTCCAGTTGGGAGCCTCGATGACGAGTCTCCGGATACCGGAGCCCGACGAGGAGGCACTCACCTTCGCTCTCGGCTGTGAGGCTCTCACTGCGGAGATCTACCCTCCGCTCTTGGAGAAGGTGGAAGGTATGATCGAGGGAGGTAGGCTTCCCAGGAGAGCTTTGAAGGCTTCGTTTTATGCAAACCACGTCTCACCTTCGATGGGTTGCACCAACTTGGCCGTGCTTCCGCCACGCACGGCAGATGGCACGATCATCGTGGGCGTCAACTACGACTGGTACTACTACTCCCAGGAGTGGCGTGAGGTACGCGAGATGAGGCCACAGGGTGCGGTTCCCAGCCTAGGGGTAACGCACCACTGGGCCGGAAGCCCCGATGGAATCAACGAGGCCGGGCTGGGGGTGTTCCTCTCTGTGTTGCCGCGAGACAAGGCCATCGGACCCGGCCTGGCATGGCATCTGGTCACCGATATCCTGCTAGACACGTGCCACGATGTCGCGGAAGCGTGCCAGTTCGTGACCTCGGTGCCTCATCTGAGTGCTTTCAACTACTTGATCACCGATGCCAGTGGTCGGGCTGTGGTGGCTGAGGCCTTGCCCGGTGGAGTGACTCTTCGGGAGCCGGAAGATGGCTTCATCCTGGCCACGAACCATCTACCAGGAAGAGAGGTGCCGGAGCAGGAGCTGTCCACGGATGATAGGCGGAGACTGAAACGCTCACTGGAGCGATACGCGAGGGCGAGCGAGCTTCTCAACAGCCTGGAACGACCGGTTGACGACGCCGTTATCGGGAGCTTGCTCAGCGATCATGAGGCACCCATCTGCAGGGGGAACCACGATCCGGTGGAAGGAGATGCTAGTTTCGACAACGTGTTCGGGACTATTTGGTCCTTGATATCGCGTCCAGCGGATCGGACGCTGCAAGTGGCGTGGGGTCACCCCTGTCGCTCTGAGTACCGCAGGTACGCGCTCGGCGGGGGAGAGGTGGTGTAGTGCGAGACTTGGCTGGCATCAGGATCCTGATCACCTCCGGCGGCACGAGAGGGCCCATTGACGCTGTTCGCTACATTGCCAATAAGTCCACCGGTCGTCTGGGGATGTTGATGGCCAGCGAGGCACTGTCCCGAGGTGCAGACGTGACCTTCGTCTACGGCAAGGATAGCCTGGTTCCGGATGCTGAGGTCGTGGGAGAGGAAGCCCTGTCCCGCCTGAAGTTGCGGGAGATAGAGACCATCGATGAACTCCAGGCAGTGATGAAACAGGAACTCCAGAGCAACCCCTTCGACGCGGTGTTGCACTGCATGGCCGTTTTGGACTACGTACCGGAGACGTACGTGGAGGAGAAGACTCCGTCCGGACAGAAGGAGTGGTGGATCAAGCTGGTGCGGACGCCGAAGGTGATCAAGATCATCAAGGAATTGCAGCCTTCCAGCCTGCTGATCAGCTTCAAGCTGGAGGTAGGCAAGTCACGGGAGGAACTCGTGGATGCGGCCTACCGCTCCCTGGTAGCGAATGGAGCGGATCTGGTGCTGGCCAACGATCTTCGGCAGATCGAGCAAGGACGCCACGTGGGATACCTCGTCAACCGTGCTGGGGAGGTCGAAGCCGTGGCTGAGGGGAAGGAAGAGATAGCGCAGTCATTGCTGGATGTCGTAGCCATGAGGGCCAAAGCGCACGCAGGCTAGCGGCGGTCGGACAGGAGGAGGTGGATGTCTCTAGAGGGCAAGACCATAGTATTAGGGGTTACCGGAAGTATTGCCGCCTACAAGGCGCCCACGCTAGCCAGGAGGCTTCAGAGCAAGGGTGCGGTGATCATCGTGGTGATGACCGAAGCGGGTGCCAAGCTAGTGGATCCCCTGACTTTCCGGAGTCTTACGGGCAAGCCGGTCCTGGTGAATATGTTCCCGCCCTCCACTGATTGGCAGATAGAGCACATAGCATTGGCCGAAATGGCGGACCTCTTCCTCATCGCCCCGGCAACCGCCAACACCATAGGAAAGATCGCCGGCGGGATCGCGGACAACCTGCTGACCTGCGCGGTCATGGCCACCAAGGCGCCGGTGCTTATTGCCCCGGCGATGAACGTGAACATGTACGAGAATCCCCTGGTGCAGGCCAACATCGAGAAGCTCAAGCAACTCGGCTACAGTTTCGTGGGTCCCAAGGTGGGGACGTTGGCCACAGGCATCACGGGCAAAGGGCCTCTTGCCGCAGTTAACGAGATCGTCAACAGGGTAGAGGAGTTGCTGGGCGGCAGCAGGTAAGACGGCAATCGATCCAGATCAACGGGGCCGCTACTGCCACCCGAGTATCGTCATTCCTCAGTGTCGTGTTTTGCCCACAGCTGCCGCAGCCATCCAGGTACGGACGCGTCTGGCTTCAGGTCACCGCGGATGAGGTAGGGTTTTATATCCAGCACCGGGGTGCCGTCGAACGCGTCCAAGCCCCTCACACGCAGTGTCGTTCCTTCCACAGAGAGCAACTCCACGCTGGTCAGACCAATGGGGTTCGGCCGCAGGGGCGTTCGAGTGGCAAACAGGCCCACCAGGGGCATATCCTCCTTGGCCTCGGGGTGAACCTGCAGAGGGACCTCGGCCTGGTTGGGTCTATCCAGCCAGAAGATTACCACCAGGTGCGAGAACCCCTCCAGACCCCGAAGTCCTTCCGCCCATTGGCCGTCGAGCACGATGCGCGACTCCATCTCTTCCCAGATGGCTTGCTCGCCCTTCTGGACCCCGTTTTCCACGTGACCGATCGGTCTCAGGGTCAATACCCTATCCGGTTGTTGTTTCGCCACGATATCTCCCAGAGTGTTCCAATTCGGGCACTAGGCAATGCACGCGGTGTGCTGTGACACACCCGAGCGTAGTATAGCAGCTCTGGGCGTCCGGGCAAAGAACGGCCATTCCGTTCTCCCAGGCCGCCCCTGGCTGTGCGCTGGGGGCCCGGATTGCGTGGCTGGGCAGCCGGTGCTAGGATTGCAGAGAGGTGTTGAAGGCCGCTGTGGGGAGAGGCCGATATGGCTAGGGTCGACGTGCAGAGGTCGGCCGGGGGAGTGATCTATCAGGAACGAGAGGGAGAGATGTGGGTCACCCTCATTGCCACCAAGGGCGGCAGGGTGTGGGGATTGCCCAAAGGCCTGATAGAAGAGGGGGAGGAGCCGCTTCAAGCCGCCACAAGAGAGGTCCGAGAGGAATCAGGACTGCAGGGGGAAAGCGTGGCCGACCTCGGGCACGTCGAGTACTGGTACCGCGATGTCAAGAGCAAGGTACTCTACCATAAGTTTGTGCACTACTTTCTGCTAAGATATGTAAGCGGTGATGTCGCCGACCACGGATGGGAGGTCGATGAAGCCCGCTGGTTCTCCTTCGATAACGCCCTCGACGCGATATCCTACGAAAACGAAAGACGGGTGCTCGTCAGCGGTAGAGAGCGCTGGAGCAGCCTTCCTAGTGAGACCGCCTGACTCCTGCTGGCACTCCTCGGCCGGGAAACCCGCTGCCCTCCAGCGGGTTGGGCTGTGCACTACCGCCAGCGCAGAAGCGCCCGTCAGCCTGGACTCGAGGGCCCGCGGATGACCAAAGCCCAGTCGCGTTCCAGGCTGGTAGCCATCCTCGCGGCCCTGCTGGTGGTGACCCTGTGGTCATCTTCTTGGATGCCGATCAAGCTTGTGCTCCAGGAGATACCACCTTTGACCTTCGCGGGGCTGAGGTACTTCATCGCTTTTCTAACCCTGGCCCCATTCGCTGCTTCCGCCTCCAACCGCCGCATTCTGCACACCATCAGCTGGAAGGCATGGCTTACGCTCGGTGCTTTGGGTCTTCTGCTGTACTCTATCGGCGTTGGTGGGCAATTCGTGGCCTTGTCCCATCTAACCACCGTCACGACGCGCCTGCTGTTCGCCTTCGATACGATCGTTGTGGCCCTGCTCAGCGGGATGCTGCTCCGTGAACGGCCGGCAGGGGTACAGTGGCTCGGCATAGTCATGGCGCTGGCCGGGATCTATGTCTACTTCTATCCGGTGGACGTGGGCACGTCACAGGCCATCGGCATCTGCGCTTCTTTGCTGGGAATGATGGGGTTCGCCGTGGCTGCGATCGTGGGGCGCAATGTCGGTCGGGGCCGAACGCTATCCCCGCTGCTGGTGACCGCAGTGAGTATGGGTGTTGGCAGCGTGGTGCTTATCTCTTGTGGCCTGATACTCGAAGGGGTCCCCGCGGTCAGCCCCAGGAATTGGATGATTATCCTCTGGCTCAGCGTGGTGAACACCGCCCTGGCCTTTGTAGTCTGGAACTACACCTTGCGGACTCTGACGGCGGTGGAATCCAACATCATCACCAATGTCATGGTGCCGGAGATCGCAGTGCTGGGATGGTGGTTTCTAGGGGAGCGGCTGTCGTTGCTGGATGTGGTTGGTCTGAGCCTGGTGGTATTGGGAACCGTCCTCGTGCAGCTTGGAGGAGCCAGATTGACCAGTCGCCAGGCAACTGAGCCCGGCTAGTCCTTTGCCAGTCTCTCTAGCACCAGTGCCCACACCTGCCGTAGTTCCCGGCTGACGGAGCCATCCTCGTGCGCCGTAACCGGCCTCCCTTGGACCATAGCTTCGGTCACCACCGTGTCAAAGGGCACGCGGCCCACCACCTCGATGCCGAGCGCTGTGCAGTAATCGCTGATCTCGCGGGACTTCTGAAGGTTAATGTCGTACTTGTTGATGCAGACTACAGCAGGAACGCCGAAATGCTCTGCGACACCCAGGATTCGTTCCAGATCGTGGATACCGGACACCGTCGGCTCAGTGACGATGAGCGCGAGGTCGGTGCCCGTGGTAGCGGCGATGACAGCGCAGCCGATGCCTGGAGGGCCGTCGATGATGGCGTAGGCCGGGCCATTATCCCGGGCTATGGCTGCGGCACGTTGCCGCACTTCGGCGACCAGCTTTCCCGAGTTCTCCTGCCCGGCGAAGAGGTGAGCATGGACGAGTGGCCCGAAGGGCGTGTCCGAACGGAACCACAACCCGTCTTGAGGCTCCTCCATACGGATGGCCTCGGCAGGGCACTGGAAGTAGCACACTGCGCACCCCTCGCAAGCCACCGGGTCGATGGAGAATGCTTCTCCGTCCGCCTGTGGCGCCAGCACGGCGTCGAAGCGGCAGACCTCCTGACATCGTCCGCAGGCCTCGCACAACTCGGGGTCGATGACGGCGACTTTGCTGGAGAAGAAGGCGTGTCTCTCGCGCTCCTCTGGCGAAAGCAAGAGCTCCAGATTTGAGGCATCCACATCAGCATCGACCAGAACGATCGACTCCTCCAGCGAGGCCAAATGGGCCAGAGCCGCCGCGACGGTAGTTTTGCCAGTGCCTCCTTTTCCGCTCAACACCACAACCTGCTTCACCGCCGCGCCTCCGTCTCGATTCTGCTGACCAGGTCAGTGAACCTATGTCGGTATTCCGGCAATGCTTCCACCAAAGGGATCCCTTCGGAGTAGGCCTCGGCGATGCGGCGGTCCAAAGGGATGCGCATCAGGATAGGGATACCTTCAGAGGAGCAGTACTCGTCCACCCCTGCGTCACCGATGCCGTCATGGTTCACTAGCACGCCGACGGG
>JBAVWD010000460.1:0-2740 GCA_049697655.1 Anaerolineae bacterium
GTGTATGGCTCCCTGAGCAACGACCCCACGATCTTCTCGGACGAGGACAAGCTGACCCAATTCGTCGCCGCAGCAAGGGAGTTGCCGCCGCCGCAGATCAACTCCATGTGGGTCTACATCTGGGAGGACCGCGACGAGGCCACCCAGGGCTTCCGCTTTATGGGCCAGCGCTTCGTCATCGACGCCTACATCTTCCAGGAGATGATCTTCCGCAGCGTGGGCACCCTGGACGACCCCCGCATGCTGCCCAAAGGGCTGGACATCTTCGCTGCCATGGGCTCAGAAGAGGCGTACAGCATCCTGGAGGAGATGGACGAGACGCACTACCTCAACTACAACGAGCAGATGAGCAAAGTCCGGAGAGAGATCTCCGCGCTGGAGATGGATAGCTGGACGCAGAACCTGTACTGGTCCTGGCTGTATAGCTTCCAGCCCTTGATAGAGGTCAAGGGCCAGGCCTATCCCGCCTTCATGCGCACCCCTGCCTGGGTCCGCAAGGACCTGCACACCGCTCTGGGCAGCTGGACAGAGTTGAAGCACGACACCATTCTCTACGCCAAACAGGCCTATGCCGAGATGGGAGGCGCCTTCGAGGAGCCAGAGCTCAAGGGGTACGTGGAGCCCAACCCCGAGGCCTTCGCCCGCCTGGCCGCCCTCACCAGGATGACCATCGATGGGCTGGAGGCGCGCGGCCTCCTGGACGATGGGGAGACCATGTGGGAGATCAAGGACAACCTGGAACGGCTGGAGTTGCTCTTGACCCAGTTGGCGACCATCGCCGAGAAGGAACTGGCCGGTACCGCCCTCACCCAGGAGGAGCAGGAGGTGATCCTCTTCTACGGCGGCGTGCTAGAGAGCCTCACCCTCGCCGCCGCCGATAAGGAGGGCGTCGAAGGCCGCCCCATCCTGGAGGACCAGGAGGCCGCTGTCGTCGCCGACGTGGCCACGGACCCCTCCGGTTTCGTCCTGGAAGAGGGTGTGGGGCGCATCCAGGAGATCTACGTAGTGGCGGAGATTGAAGGCCGGTTGGTGGTGACCAAGGGCGGTGTCTTCTCCTACTACGAGTTCCCCTGGCCGATGGACGATCGGTTGACGGACGAGGCCTGGCGGGAGATGCTCGATCAGGGCCAGGCACCGGATCGACCAGACTGGACGGCGAGCTTCATCGCTGAGTAGGGCGGGGCTGGCCATGGGTGCCAGTCGACGCAAACCCGACGGAGGAGGAGACATGGAGCAGCAGGAGCAGGTGGAGTACCATCCTCTGCTCAAAGACCTGCCGGAGAGCGAACGTCCTCGGGAGCGACTTCAGGCCTACGGTCCTGGTTCCCTATCCACGTCCGAGTTGCTGGCCATCCTCCTGCGCACCGGGACCAGATCCGAGAGCGTGATCAACCTGGGTAGCCGCCTCCTGGCCCAATTCGGCGGCCTGGCAGGGATCGCCCGGGCGAGCTTCGCCGACCTGTGCGAGGTTCGTGGATTGGGTCTGGCCAAGGCGGCTCAGATCAAGGCCGCCCTGGAACTTGGGAAGCGGCTGATGGTGGCCTCCCCTGAAGAGCGCCCCCAGGTCAAGTCGCCGACAGACGTGGCCAATCTGCTGATGCTGGAGATGGGCTTCCTGGAGCAGGAGCACCTCAGGGTGGTCCTGCTGGACACCAAGAACCACGTCCTGGGCATGCCCACCATCTACGTGGGAAGCCTGAACACCTCGGTGATGCGCGTCGGGGAGTTGTTCCGCGAGGCTGTAAGGTCCAACTGTGCCGCCGTGATCGTGGTGCACAACCACCCCTCGGGCGACCCCACACCATCTCCAGAGGACGTGAGCATCACCCGGCAGATCGTGGAGGCGGGGAAGCTACTGGACGTGGAGGTGCTGGACCACCTGATCATCGGCCAGCAGAGGTACGTGAGTCTCAAGGAACGAGGGTTGGGTTTCACCTAGGACACAACGGCCGGTTGCTCACTGGCCGCGGCCGGGGTCGTCGGCATCTTCCTTGGCACGACGGCTCCGGCGGCCCCGCTCCTCGATCACCGCCGAGGCGTGCTCGCGCTCGGCCTTGCACCAGGGGCATTCGACGCCCTCATACTCAAGGTGACAGACGTTGCAGACCGTGAGGCGGACGCTCCCTTCTTCTGCTTCCCCCTCCGACGTCAAGCCAGTTTCTCCGTTCACCCACGCTGCACGACTCCACCATGCGGAAAGGGCAAGAGTAGAACCGAAGACGGACTACAGTCCGACCTTCTCCTCCCAGCGCTCGATGGCCTCGGCGGCGTTCTCCATGTGCGTGGCGCCGCTTTCCAGGTACACGGCTGCTTCGGCAAGGGCGCCCAGGTTCATGGTCTGGCAGGCCGACTGGAGCAGTACGAAGCCCTGCTCCAGATCGTCGACGGCCAGGTTCAACTCGTCGTAGGCCAGCTGAAGATCCTCATCGTCCACGGGCGGCTGGCCAATCTGATCCAGGCCCTGCTGCACTTCGGCCAGGCTGGACACCACCGCCTCCACGCCAGTGCAGATAGCCACAATGTCCCCCTCGCCGCTCCCCAGCCCCAGTCCCTCGAGAGTAGTTACCATCTCCTCCAGGGGCTTCACGACCTCTGCCCTCAGCTCCATGGAGTACTCCCAGAGCGCCACCAGCTCAGGGTCTACCAGGGCCGTGGGTACGGGCGCTGAAGGTGTCGGCTGCTCGGTGCCTGTAGCACCAGGAGAAGGTGAGGCGGGCGGTACGACCAGGGTGTTGGTGGG
>JBAVWD010000461.1:0-4388 GCA_049697655.1 Anaerolineae bacterium
GTACAGTGCCAGTCCTACCTGCGACTGGCCTTTGCGACCGGTCCATTGAGCAAACCGGCCCGATAAGCACGTGTGTAGTTGAGGCAGTAGCGATCGTGTCCTAGCACGACCTCGGCCGCCAGCAATGCCTTGCGCAGCTCGCGGTCCAGCGGGTCCAGGATGGCCGTATCGAGGCCAGCCTCCAGCGCCAGTGTCAAGAAGGCCTGGTTGATCAGCGTGCGCACGGGAAGCCCAAAGGAGACGTTGCTCAGTCCAGAGACAATGTGGACATCTGGGAACTCTGAACGCACGGCTCGCATTGTTTCCAGCGCGATCCTTCCGCTTTCCGTGTTGGCCGCGATGGCCATCACCAGGGGATCTACGTACACTCGCTCACCGGCAACTCCGGCGCGGCGCAGCTCGTCGAGCAGGCGTCTGATTGCCCTCATCCGGTCCTCTACACTCGAGGGGACACCGCTGTCGTCCATGGCCAGTGCGATGACCCCGCACTCCGTCTCGCGTAGCAGTGGCAGGATACCATCCAGGCGCATCCGTTCGCCGCTTATGGAGTTGACGAGAGGTGTCTGGCCAACCTGTTCGATCGCCGCTGCCAAGGCCCGAGGGTTGGCGCTGTCAAGGCACAGTGGCACTTCGACGACCTCCTGGACCGTCCGCACCAACCATACCAGGTCGTCCGGTTCCCGCTCGGCAGGCGTCCCAGCGCTAACATCCAGCCAATGCGCGCCGCCCTCTACCTGGTGTTGTGCCAGCCTCTGGATGAAGGCGGCATCACGCCCGGACACAGCCGCCTCGACACGTGTCCGGGTGCCGTTGATCCTTTCGCCGATGATCTCCACGGGCAAGCCCCTGTCGTCATTGTACCCTATTGCTGCTCAGCAGGGAAAAGAAGGGTGAGCCATCCAACCTCGCCAAGCGCCTACAGCACCTTATCTCTGTACCAGACCCAGACTCGGCTCTCCCCGATCTTCTCAGCGATTTCAGCCGGCGCACCTGAGTAGATACAGTGGCTGAGACAGGCGCCGACCTAAGCCGGTTGACGGCCCGCCTCTAGCCTCTCCACACAGAGGGTGCACTTCTGCGCCACCCCCCGCTCCTCATCGAACTGAATGACCCCGAATGGGCAAGCCTCAATGCACATCATACAGCCACTGCATGCCTCGGCGTCGACCAGGACCAGGCCATCAGCCCGCTTGGCGATGGCGCTTGCAGCGTACTAGGCTCTTAAAGGATCGCGCCAATCCCGGTGGGAAAGGCCGCTGGATCCCCCCAGAGTATGCACCTCGTGGGACAGATCGCGGTGCAGGCAGGAGCCTCCTCCATACCCCGTTTGTCTATGCAGAGGTCGCACTTCACTGCCTTGAGGACCTCATGGTTGAACTGCATGACATCGTAGGGGCAGGCTTGCACGCAGCTGGCGCCGCACATGATACACCGCTTGCCCTCCTGGATGGCCATCTCTTCGCTGAAACCCTTTTGAATCTCCCTGAAGTTGCCGAGGCGCTCTTGGGGCTCCAGATGAGACATTTGGCCGCGTGCGGACGGGTCGTATCTCTCTCTCTGGGGCTCTGTGATGGCCTTCAACACCTTGTCTCGACCCAATCGACCTAATCGAAGATCCTGGCCTTTGATATATCGATCAATGGATATGGCCGCCTGCCTGCCGGACCCGATGGCCTCCGCAATGGATGCTGGGCCATGATATACATCCCCACCTGCGAAGACACCCTTGATGGGTGTCTCCAAGGTCACCGGATCAGCTTCAAGGCCCCCTGCTGGAGTGATTGGAATCCCTTGCTTCTTGGCAAAGGAGAGATCGGCAACCTGGCCAATGGCGATAACGACTGTGTCTGCCCCAAGTTCGGTCAAATCCGTTACGTCATATTGAGGATTGAAAGTCCCATCTTCATCAAATACACAGGTGCAACGCTTGAATTCGATCCCCGAAAATCCTCCGGCCTTTTGCAGGAATCTGTTGGGGCCGAAACAGTTGACAATCTCCACGCCCTCTTCCAGGGCCGCCTCAATCTCGTGCTCCCAAGCCGGCATTTCGTCTCGCTCTTCCAGGCACACCAAGGTGACCTCCTGTGCGCCTTTGCGAAGAGAGGTCATGGCCACGTCAACAGCCACATTGCCGCCCCCGACCACCATGACCCTTTTTCCTACGGATACCGAGTTTCCCAGGGACACATCCCGAAGGAAATCAATACCTTTGAGAGCACCATCCATGTCTTCGTTTTCAATGTTCAGACGACCGTTCTGGTGGAGGCCAGTGGCCAAGAAAACGGCCTGATACCCGTCGCGTTTCAGACTCTCGAGGGTGATATCGCTCCCGAAAGTCACTCCCGTTTGGATTTCCACCCCCATGTCCTGAATCATCTTGATCTCAGCCGAAAGAACATCCTTGGGGAGGCGATACTCCGGGATTCCTACGGCCATCATACCGCCAGCGACGGGCAGTTTCTCAAACACAGTGACCCTGTATCCCTCTCTGGCCAGAAAGTAGGCGGCTGTCAGGCCGGCAGGACCTGACCCGATGATAGCGACTTTCTCATCTCTAGCCTCTTTGATTGCAGGGACATAGGGGTTCTTGCTGGTACGATCCTTGTCGGCCACAAGACGTTCAATGGCGCGAATCGCCACAGGGGCATCAATCTGATCCCGGTTGCAGCCCACTTCACAGGGATGAGGGCAAGCCCTCCCACAAACGGAGGGGAAGGGGCTTGTTTGCTTGATGAGCTGTATTGCCTCCCGGAACTTCCCCTTGGAAGCAAGGCTCACATAACCCTGGACGTTGTTATGGGCCGGGCATTCCACCATGCAGGGTGACGTGTCCTGCTTCTCGGCTCCAGTCTTGCCCGGCACCGCGCTGCACCCGTTACACTTTTCAGGGTCGTGCAGAACAACCCCGGTATCCGGATCGATGGTGATGGCATCTTCCCAGCAGGCTACGGCACAGGGGGCGTCATCACAATGGTGGCAATACAAGGGCCTAAAGAAAGGGGCTCTCTCGATAACCCTCACCACCCTCGGGCCAACGCCCAACCCATGTTCCTGTTTGCAGGCCACTTCACAGGCGTGGCAGCCACTACAGTTGATTTCGTTGAACCTCAAGGATACTCTTTTCACGTGACTACTCCTATTCGTCTTCGCACCGCGATATGTTGCACAACAAGACCCTGAGGCTGGTCGATCCCATCACCGGATCCGTCGACTCAGGGGAATTGTCCGTCAGGATGTTGATGTTGGATATGTCCCAGCCATGATCCGGGCTCTTGATCTCCGGGTACCACCAACCGTGCTCGGCCGCGATGACTCTGGGATCGATCCCTTCGTTCAGCTTCGCCCGCTGTTTGATGCGCCCCCGCGGCGATTCAATCCAGACCCAGTCTCCCTCCTTGATGCCATGTTTCTCAGCGGTCTCGGGATGGAGTTCCATCAGGGGGTCGGGCCTGATCTCCCTCAGCCAGGGTATCTGCCGGTTCGCGGAGTGGAAGAAAGTGGGGGTCCTGAGCCCAGCGTTCAGGACGTAGGGGTACTTCTCGGCCAGTTCAGGCGTAGAGAACGGGCTTTCCGCCAACTCCGTGTATTTGGGCAAGGGATCGCGCCCCCAGCCCTCGAGAACGGTGGAGTACAGTTCCACTTTGCCCGTGGGGGTCTTGAAACCTTCTTCCTTGTACTTGTAATACCTCTGTTCTCCGTGGAGATAGCCTACCTTCTTGAATTCCTCCCAGGTCATGCCGACCGGCTCCAGCAGCCAATCGAGAGAATCCTCCACGGTGTCCCACCACTGCTGGCCCATTCTCTTGCCCAGTTCCATGAAAATCTTGTGGTCCTGCCAGCACTCGCCGATCTCAACAACCTTCTGTCTGGCCAGCACGTATCCGTGAAACTTCCAGTTTTCCGATACGTGGTTCTGCTCCAACCACGTACCGGCCGGAAGGAAGATGTGGGCTAGTTCCGCGGTCGGCGTCAGGAATAAATCAGACACAGCGAGGAAGTCAAGGCTGCTAAGGGCTTTGTATACCTCCCGGGCGTTGGCTCTGGTGATCACCGGATTGGTTCCCACCAGGTATCCCGCCTTGACCGGATAGGGTTTTCCTGTCAGAATGGCATCCCACACAGGCTTGGGCGTACAGATGGTCATTCTGGCAGCGAGTCTGTATTGATCCCCGCCCAGGCGCTTGTCTCTCTGCTCAGGTGACAGCTCCCTGTGGGCGGAGAACTCGGAGACCTTTCTGACCGGGGGCGGTACGTGCAGGACATTCCCGCCGGGTCGATCAAGGTTCCCCGTGGCGGCCATCAGGCCGATCGCGGAGCGGGTGTAGTCGGTGGCGTTCAGGGTCTGCTCAGTCGTCACACCCCAGTGGATTCCAGCCGGTTTTGTGGTG
>JBAVWD010000462.1:0-2982 GCA_049697655.1 Anaerolineae bacterium
ACTTTGAGTTGTGCTATACTACTGCAACATGTGTGTCCCGAACGAGGCGATGATGCTTTGCCTTGATGCTAGACGTTGCACGACCATTGCTTGGGCTCGCGAGGCCGCCTGGGATACGGCTCACTCACGGCGGCAAGAGGTGGTGGGCAGCGACGCGACCGGCGGCTGCCCAGGAACCAACCCGCGGCAGCAGCACCCGCGCCAAGGCGACACTGGTGGTGCTCGTCGGCCAGTGGCGGGTAGTGGTCCACTCCACCAGCGTGGTCTGCTGGTGCACCGCGGTCGTCATGATGTCCGAAGGGGGACCCGTTCGCAACATCCCCATCCGTCCGAACCACGGAATCTTCCTGCCTGGAGGTCTGCCGGGAGACGGTGAGCAGGAGGGATCCGCGGGGACTCACCTCGCACCACTTCTGCGGATGAGTATCACCCCTCCCCTCCGTCCCGGTCTGTCTGGGCGTACCCCCTCCTGATGCGGAGGGGCTGGCATCATACCGCTGCCATCCCCATGCCCCGCGGGGCACGGGGATAGACATCCGAAGCAAGGTGCAGTAAGGCGTACGTCGGGCAGCAGCACCATCAGAGTATCGTCCCCAGTGCCACCAGAAGATCGAGCACTGAACGGCGGAGCCTGTCTCCATGGCTCCCCTCTATCGGCGACGGCCAGGCAGTGGGGCGGGCGCAACTTTGGTCCCTCAGCGCCGGCATACCTCTCTCGTGCCCGCTATCGGCCTCGCCCGTTCTCTGAACAGTAACCTCGCGAGCCCGCCGTCTGTCCACCGGCCGGGCTACCCAGACTCACCCGGCTCACAGAATTGAACACCTGTCGGACGGCGGTCACCCACGTGGTGCCGTCTCCTGAGACTCTGGCGTAACCGCAACCTGAGACCCCGAAGAGGCCGTGGGGGAACAGTTTCGTTCCCTTTCTCAACGTGGCATGATGCCTATGACGCACTGGTACGCGTTACACGCCAAGCCGCACAAAGAACGCCAGGTTTGTCGCTTCCTGGAGAGCGAAGGGGTGGAGGTCTACCTTCCCCTGATCCCCGTGGGAAGGCGAGGCCAGAACCGGTTCCTGCCTTTCTTCTCCTGCTACCTCTTCGCCCGCCTCGATGTGGCGGCGGACCCCTCCTCCGTGCGCTGGACCCCCGGCCTGAGGCGCATCGTCTCCTTCGACGGACACCCGGCCAAAGTCCCTGACGAAGTGATCAACGACATCCAGCGCCGCCTGGCCCGGATGCTGGAAGCAGGCCAGACCACCTACCCCTTCCAACGAGGGGACCGCGTCGTCCTCAGAAAGGGGCCGCTGGCGGACCTGGAGGCCATCTTCGAGGAGAGGCTCTCCTCCCGGGACCGGGCCAAGATCCTCGTGGACTGCCTGGGGCGCTGGACCCGCTGCGAAGTGGAAGTCGATTCCCTGAAGAGGGTGTATTGAACCCACGGAGAGCAAGGATGGAAACGGCAAGATCAGGGAGCTACATGAGGGGCCGCGCCCCATCGCGCCGTGGGCAGTTCGGGATGACACAGGCTGCCCCGACGAATTGGCCAGCCGTATGAGCCGCATCCTTCGATACGGTGCCTCACTACGTTCGGCACCTATGCTTCGACAAGCTCAGCACGCAGCTCAGGATGCTCTCCTGAGTCTTTAGCCTACGAGTACCGGAGCGCTTCCAGAAGGCTCATCCTGAGTGGCCGAAGGCTGTATCGAAGGATGAGCCGGCCACCCATCCTGAGCCAAACCTCCTCTCCCTTGATGGGAGAGGACAGAGGTGAGGGTGAGAAAGGCCGCGTGCAGGAACACCACCCTCCCCCAAGCCTCCTTCGATTGCACTCAGGACAGGCCTCCCCTCAAGGGAGGGGGGTCTGGAGGCGCACGGCATGCCGTGCGGCTACACAACTAAAGACGCATGCTGAGCCGCGTCCTGAGCCCGTCGAAGGATAGGGCGAAGCCCGTATCGAAGCATGCGGGTTGACGAACCAGACCTCCGAGGTCTCATGGAGTGGGGATCGGGTCACCGACGGCTAAACGTGACTCGATGGACAGTGGCAACGCATCTGTCATGTTCTCCAGAGCTTCTTCGTAGGTCTTGCCATCGCTGTAGCAGCCCTGCAAAAGAGGACAATCGGCCAGGTAGACATCCTCTTCGGGATCGTACTCGATGACCACGGGAAATTGGTATTCTTTCATCAGAGTGCTCGCGGCGATGGTAGTTTTGCCACCGCCAGTCACTTTGGCGGACAGGCGTTGGCTAGTCAAGTGTGGAACCGTAAGGTCAAGGGATTCTTGACTTGCGCTGGCCTAGCAGTGCCAACCCCGATACTACGGTTTAGCCAGAGTCTCGTCGTGTTCACCGATGTTCCTCAAGATGATCAGATCACCATGGACCTCGAAGGTCATCCGGGTAGAGCGGCTAACTCTGGCTTCCCAGATGTCCTCCGTACCCTTGATTTTCTTCACCCTCAAGCCAGGGTGGCGTGGGTTCTCTCGGAGCAAGCGAATGGCCTTCCGAGCTTGTTGTTGGTGTGACGGGGTCAGCTCCCTATAGGCGGCTCTGAAGCGTTGCGTGCGGGCGATACGCATTGTGACCTATCCAGCGTCGAGGTCAGCAAATAGTTCATCGACTGAAGCGAATTCTTGTATGCGTCCCGCTTCGATGTCGGCCTGGGCTTGGCGTTCGGCCTCTTGCCATTCCTTGGTCCAGAAATAGGCTTGGCTCTTATCGATCAATTTCTTGGGCATAAGCACGATGTGGTCCTCCTTGACCAACAGTTCGACCAGGTCGCCCTCTTCTATGCCTACTTGCTTGCGCAGCCCGGCTGGAATAGTTATCTGCCCATGACGTGTCACCTTGCTCAAGGTCATGCCTTCCTCCGATCTAGTAATATAGGAACTTACTACAATCCTATTCTAGTTCGCCCAATGTGTCAAGTCAACTTCACAGTACCCTCCCGAAGGTTTAGAACCTTCGCAAGGCTGTAGCG
>JBAVWD010000463.1:0-3435 GCA_049697655.1 Anaerolineae bacterium
ATCCAAACCTGAGTCAGTACGATCTTAGTAGTTTGCACGCGGTGGGCTATACCGGAGCGCCGATGCCTGTTGAGGCGTTGAGGAGGGGTGTTGGGCTCCTGGGAGAGGTCTTTGTTCAAGAGTTGGGGCAGACGGAAACCCTCAACATGAGTGTACTCAAGAGAGAAGACCACAAGGTGGAGGGCTCGCCCAAGGAACTCAGGAGACTGGAGTCCGCAGGGAAGCCCTTGAAAGAAGGTGAGCTCAGGATTGTCGATGAGCAGGGGCGCGACGTCCCGGTAGGCGAGCCCGGGGAGATCATAGCTCGCAGTGATAGAATGATGAAGGGGTACTGGAGACTGCCCATGGATACGGCAGAGACCATCAAGGACGGCTGGCTTCATACGGGTGATGTGGGCAAAATGGATGAGGATGGCTACATCTATGTGGTTGACAGAAGGAAGGACATGATCATCAGCGGGGGAGAGAACATCTACCCTCGAGAGATAGAGGAAGTGCTGTACATGCACCCTGCGGTCTTGGAGGCAGCGGTTGTGGGGGTGCCGGATGACAAGTGGGGCGAGTCCGTGAAGGCGGTGGTAGTCCTGCGGCCGGGGTCGGCAGTCTGCGAGGAAGAGATCATCGAGTTCTGCAAAGACCATATGGCGAGTTACAAGAAGCCACGTTCGGTGGAGTTCTGGGACGATTTTCCCAGGACTGGTAGTGGTAAGATCAAGAAGGGTGAGATCAGGGAGTCATACTGGGAAGGGCATGAGAAACGGGTCCACTAGCCCGGGCTGAAGAGCATCGAGAAGAATGTGGGATGAAGTCCCGATCTGCGGGGTTGAAGAGCGGGCTACAGGTCCTACTCTACGAGGGCGCGGGTTTGCGGTGAGTGGCTTCGATAAACTCGACCGAGCCTACCGCGTGGAAGTCCGACAGGCGGGAGGCGTTCGAGTTGAGAGTATCATGGTCGGACTTGGCCGGTAGGGAGAAGCTGGGCCGGCTTGATGCAGGCGCCGATGGCGGCGGAGCGGTGCATCACTCATGAGTCCGCAGCCAATAGACGGAACCATCGCTGATCACCTCGATGCTTCCATCTTGAACAGTCTGGTAGGTGATAATCCCTTCCAGCTTCTCCAGAGTCGCGTGGTCCGGATGGCCGAAGCGGTTGTCGGCGCCTACGGAGATGATGGCCGCCTGCGGGCTGACGGCCACCAGGAACGGTTCGGTGAGGGAAGTGTCCCCGCCGTGGTGGGGCACCTTGAGCACCAGGCTGTCCAAAGGCTGACCTGAGGAGAGCAGCACCTGCTCCGCCTCCCATTGCACGTCCCCAGCGAGCAGCGTGGAGAAACGGCCGTACTCCAGACGGAGCACTATTGAGTTGTTGTTGATGTCCGACGCGGTGTTGGTCATCAGTGGGGTGGGTGGGTGCAACACCTCGATCTGCACGCCCTGGTCTAGCTCCAGCCTCATCCCCGACTGTGCCCTCCGGTAGAGAATCTCCTTCTCCTCGATCAGGGATCTCCAGGCGTCGCACGTGGCACTGCTGCACTCTTGGCCGGAGTCCATAACCAAGCTCACGTCGTACCGCGTGAGCACTTCTACCAGTCCACCCAGGTGGTCTTCTTCAGGATGGGTGAGTACGACCAGGTCGAGGCTGTGGTCCCAGAAGGGCATTCTCCTGCCCAGGTGGGAGAGCAGTACCGACGGCTCAGGGCCGCCGTCGACGAGGATCTGCTGTCCGTTAGGGCACTGGATGAAGATGGCATCTCCCTGACCTACGTCCAGGAAATGGACGTGCAACCGTCCGTCGGGCATCTGGAGGGCGGCGATCCAGGTCAGGACGACCGCGAGCGCCAGTCCGGCGATCAAGAGCTTAGTGCTCAGGAGATGTGTGAAGCCTCCCCACATCTCTCGAAGACGGCCCTTCTCTTGCCTCACGGCCAGCACTAGGACACCGAAAAAAGCGTAGTACAGCCACATAGCTCCTGCGCTGAATCCGCCCAGCTCGATGCTGGTGAGGGGGAGCCGGGCAGTGAGTTCCACGACCCCGATGGTGTAGGCCAGGAATAGCCAGGCCACCCAGGCCACAGGTTGTCCCAGGAGGGGGTGCAGCGCGCCCAGTAGGGTGGCCAGACCCCCGACGATCATGACTGCGGGCTGGGCAGGGATGATCAAGAAGTTGGTGAGCGGCGATACCAGGGAGAGCCGGTGGAAGTAGTACAGAGTGATGGGCCACACGGCCAACTGCGCCGCCGCAGTGATCAGAAGGGGCTCGCTGAGGAGCTGCACCATTCCCGTGGCCCACTCTTCGGACGTCACGCGGGAGAGCCAGGCCTGGGACCCCTTCTGCAAGGAACCGACCAGGAGCACCAGTCCCAGTGTGGCGGCGAAAGAGAGCTCGAAGCCGACGTCCCGCAGCAGCAGCGGGTTCCAGAGAGTCATCAGGAGCGCCGCCGCGGCCAGGGAGGCCAGGGCGAAGGTCCGCCGCCCGGCGATGATGGCCACCAGAGAGATGGCTCCCATGATGGCCGCGCGAACCACGGCGGCTTCGGCACCCACGAGGATGGTGTAGAGGGCTATGGCCAACATGGAGACCAGGGCAGACCTGTAGGTGCCCAGGAACCTCCTGGTTAGCAGGCCGACAACCCCCGCCATGACGGCGATGTTGAAACCGGAGATGGCGATGATGTGGGTGGTGCTGGTCTCGTTGAAGTCCTCCAGGAGAGAACGGGGGATGCCCGTCTCCACGCCCACCAGGATGCCCGTGAGCAGCGAAGCGCTTGGTTCCGGGAATAGGCGAGCGATGGTCTCCTGGAGGTGGCTCTTGATGGCGTAGACGACACGGTGGAAAGGGTCTCCGTGGCCCTGACTGAGAACCGTGATCCGCCCGTACCGCATCATGGAGTGTATGCCCTGGCGGGCCAGGTAGTCCCGGTAGGAGAAATCCTCTAGCTCCGGCGGCGTCTCCAGGCGGCCCTCGATCCGTAATTCATCGCCATAGGCGTATGAGGGGTGGCGGCCGGTCTGCACCAAAACCAGGCCCTTAACGCCGTGTCTCTGCCCCTCGGTTTCGAGATAGCTGGCCGAGACCTTGAGGTTTACATAACGGTCCCGGACGTCCGGCTCTTCGGTTACGACCCCGAGGACAGTAACCTCGCCGGCCCCATTGTAGTAGGCCAGGGTGCTGGCATCGAAGGATGGCAGGCTCGTCTCGCAGCGGAGTGCACCGAGCAGTGTGAGGAGTGCGCAGGCAGCGCCAAACCGAACGCGCCACTCACGCCACCACAGGCGGAGAATGGCGACGAGGAGAGGGGTTACCAGCCAGAGGATCCATGTCGGCAAACGCACGACTGACTCAAGGTAGATGCCGCCCAGCCAGGCCAAGACCAGATAGGGGAGGGTCATTCCATCACGGCCCAGGGATGGTCGCGGTCCAGCATGGACCAGGAG
>JBAVWD010000464.1:0-3407 GCA_049697655.1 Anaerolineae bacterium
CTCGGAACCATCCCGCCCGGGCAGACCGCGGGCTTCGATATCTCGGCTCTGGTCGATCCGCTCGCGCCAGCAGTCGAGATCACTAACACCGCTGTGGTGAGCATGCCTTACGATACCGACCGAGGCAACAACATCGCCTTGGCCACCAACCTGATCCTCCCGCCGATCATGGCCGATCTGGAGCTCCAGAAGACCGCAAGCACGTCCTCGCCCACCGCGGGTACCAGCATGAACTTCACTCTACTCGTGACCAACCACGGACCTGTGGCGGCGGAGAACGTGGTAGTGGAGGATATGCTACCAGAGGGGTTGACGGTGCAATCGGTCAGCCCCGGCCCGTGGAGTTGCACCACTGGTACTCCTGGCTCGGAGCCCTTGAGGTGCAACCTTGGCACCCTGGCCGTCAATGCTCCGGCCACGGTCGTCGTGACCGTCGGGATCGACCCTGACTACGTGGGAACACTGGAGAACGACGCCGTGGTCTTCAGCGACACCCACGACCAGAACAACAGCAACAACCGCGATTTCGTGATCGTGAACGTGACCGCCTACTCCAGCGTCTTCCTGAAGAAGGGCTGCGGTTTTGAGGAGGAGGTGCTGGCCGGCGAGGAAATCCAGTATGACATCCTGGTCAGGAACAATGGCCCATCCACCGTGCACAACTTCGAGTTGTGGGACTTGCTGCCCGACGACGTGACCTACCTTTCCTACGAGATCTTGCCGGGCGGCGGCCAGTGCTTCTACACGCCTCACTTGCCTCCCATGCACGGCGGAGACGGACCGGGGCTGCACTGCTACCTCGGCGACGTGGCTCCGACGGAGACCCGCATTGTGTACATCACAGTACGCGTCAATCCGGATGCCCCCGAGGGTGAATTGACCAACCGGGTCACGGACTGGGATGCCGAATCGAGCTTCTCGCTCCTGCCACCAGCGCCTAGCAACCGCGAATGCTCTAACATCGTGGTCAATCGCGCGGACCTCTCCATCAGGAAGACGGCCGACCCCTACAAAGTGTACGCCGGCGAGCAGGTGCGCTATGACGTCTCCGTGACCAACAACGGCCCAAGCGTGGCCTATACCGTGACGGTCACCGACACCCTCGATCCCGGCGTCGAGTACGAGATCGACACCATCGGCTGCGCCCCGATGGCCGTCGGCGGAGAGGGGGTGATGTTGGGTTCGACAGGCGGCTGGTACGGCAGCCTGTTGGTGGGCCTCGATCTGGACACCGCAGCGCCGACCGTGCGTGGCTCTCTCCCGGATTTTGTGGGCGCCGACATCGAATACGACGCTCTGTCCGGCAAGCTGTACGCTTCGATGGGCGGGGCGTGGGACGAGGAGCTAGACTCACCGCAACTCCACACCATCGATCCCGAGACCGGTGATTCGCTCGGCTTTGTAGAGCTGGATCAGGAGTGTGCGCTCCCCGCGCTGGAGTTCGTGGGCTCTACGCTTTACGCAACCTGCCATAGCGAGGGTCATTCGGGAGATTCGTATTTGGTGACCGTGGATCCGACCACAGGGCACGTGACAACTGTAGGTCCCACCAACCGCTTCCGCATCCATGGGCTAGCCTACGATGGAGAGGCCGGAGTCATGTACGGCGTAACGTACCACGATGAGGATGCGGGCGACCTCGTCAGCATCAATCTAGGCACCGGTGCAGCGTCGACCGTCTGCTCGACGGATCGGGAGGACATCACCGGCCTCGATTATGGCCCCGGTGGCATTCTCTACGCAGGGATCGGCGGCGATCATGGGACGGACCGTGAGCTGCTCACCATCGACACCGAGACGTGTGATATGACGCTCGTGGGCGAGACCGGCTTGGATATCGTGGGGCTCACCTGGCCTGGGGGAGATGGTGCCGCACTCAACTGCGAGTTAGGCGACATCCCACCCGGGGAGACGCGCAACTTCTCCATCTGGGCGCGGGTCAAGCCCGATACCGTGGGCATGATCAACAACCGGGTGGATGTGTTCAGCGAGACCGGGGATCCCAACCCCAACAACGACTGGGATACCGAGGCCAGCCTGGTGCTGGGCAGGGCCGACCTCAGGGTTCAGAAGTTCGGCAAGCCCGAGGGAGAGGTACGAGCTGGCGACAAGCTCACCTACACCGTGATCGTGGACAACCTGGGCACTGGTTATGCCCATGACGTCACCCTGGACGACGTTATGGAGTCCAATGGCTCCTTCGACCTGCTGGGGGTGACCTCTGCACGCGACATGCTGTGCGACGAAGTAGCAGGGACCTTCGTGAACGAGTTGTTGTTCACCTGTGTCCTGACCGATCCTCTGGAGGTCAAGGGCCCGGCGCCGGGCTCTGGCCGCTGGATGCTCACCATCACCGTCCAGGCCAATGAACCACAGTCCATCAACAACCGGGCCGACGCGGACAGCTCTGACTATGACCCCGATATGTCCAATAACTGGGACATCGCGGAGCACGAGATCACCGCAGTGGCCGACCTGGCGCTGACAAAGGAGGCCTGGGGCGAGATGCCGGTGGGCTGCGAGGGTGAGACCGAGCTGTGGCTGAACGAGGTTGCGGCCGGTGGCATGGTCACCTACACCCTGACAGTCTCCAACACCGGCCCCTCCACGGCTGAGAACGTGATGGTCCTGGATGAGCCGCTGCCGTTGCCCGACCTGCTGGAGATCAACGTACAGAGCATCACCCCCAGCCAGGGCAACTGCCAGACCGGCCATATCGTGGACCAAGGACGGCTGAGCTGCAACCTGGGCACCATCCTTCCAGGGGAGAGCGCCAATGTCACGTTCGCGGCCCACGTGCCGTCCTGGGTGCAGGATTACACCGTGCTGGTCAACGACGCCCAGGCCTATAGCGACATGTTCGACGACAACAACGGCAACGACATCGTCAGCAACCAGACCGTAGTCAGCCGGGTGGCCGACCTAGAGGTAGGCAAGACCCAGGATCCCAAGATCGCCCTGCCGGGCCAGGACATCACCTACACCATCGTAGTCACCAACACCGGGCCCAGCGACGCCCAGGGGGTCATCATTTCCGACACCCTGCCGGTGGAGGTGCTCAACCCCACCTGGACCTGCTGCGCCTCGGACGGAGAGTGCGACGTGCCCTGCGAGCCTCCAGTCTGTCCTCCGGGGGAGTGCCCGTGGCCGGACATCGGACTGTTCGCCCAGGCGGATATCCCGGCGGGCGAGTTGGTCATCTACACCGTGGAGGGAGTGCTGGACGTCTGGCCCTGCCCTCTGCCTATCACTAACACGGTGGAGATCATCGCACCGCTGAGCCTGGTGCACCCCGAACTGGACATCGACCCGTGCGATGACAACAACGTCGCCGAGGCCGTCAACAAAGTCCCGTTCTGCACCTACGACCCGCTGATTCTAAAGCAGTATCCTGGCCCCGACTCGCC
>JBAVWD010000465.1:0-1961 GCA_049697655.1 Anaerolineae bacterium
ACTGTTTGCTCCTCACGCGTGATTGTACAAGAGACACAGGCCGCGCCGCTTCTGCACCTTCGGTGAGGAACGCAGCGGCCATGTGCTCTCTCGGGCTACTTGCTCCCATCAAAAGAGAACGCTCGAAAGGTTCCTTTCGAGCATTGTAGGGCAGTTCGCGGTCTGCCGGTAAGTAACAGCAGGCCCTCTAGGTATAGCAGCACGCTGTGGGAAAGGACGATGCCGTTCACATGAAGATTATCAACCGCCGTGGAAACCACGGCTGGGGAAAACACAGATATGGCCTCTCTGTGAATCGTACTCCACTATTGATTATAGCACACCGGCTGGCAAAACGACAACGGCCGTGTTCGCGAAGGGCTCCCAGGCGACGCTGGCCCTCAAGCCCGCCGTCGCGCGACGGCGATCGAAGGCCACCGGCTGACCAGGGCTCAGAAGAAACAATCCAGCTGCCGGGATCAAGGCGCCAGCAGGTCTGACCAGCCATCTAATGTCAGCCACCTTGCGTTGACAGGCGTGTCGCTTTGTGTGATAATGGATTGGGATGAGCAGTTATTGAGCGGCAAGGTCGTTGGTAGAACCCGAGATGCGTAACCGTTTGGCCAGTTTGCAGATTCGCCTGCTGCTTCTCGTCCTCCTCGCCGTGGTCCCCATGCTGGCCCTGGTACTCCACAGCTATGCGCAGCAGGTGCAAGGGGCCACTGAAGATGCGCAGGCGAGCGCCCTGGGGCTGGCGCGGCTCGCGGCCAACGACCAGGAGCGGTTGATCGAGGGCGCAAGACAGCTCCTCGTCGCCCTGGCTGAGCTACCCTCAGTGCAGAACCAGGACGCGGCCGAATGCGGCTCCTTCCTGGCCGATCTCCTGAAGGAGTACCCGCTCTATGAGAACCTGGGAGCGGCAAACCTCGACGGCGACATCTTCTGCAGCGCCATCCCATCCGCGACGAGAGCCAACATGTCCGACCGCCCTTGGTTCCAGCGTGCCCTTCAAACCCGTGATTTCGTTGTCGGCGATTACCTTGTGGCGCGTATCACCGGCAGGCCGACTCTGGGTACTGTATACCCTGTGCTCGACGAGGTAGGTGAGCCACGCGGAGTGGTTTTCGCCGGCATCGACTTGGCTTGGCTGGATAGTCTCGTGGCCGAGGCCCAACTGCCGGAGGGTTCGACCCTCACCGTCTTCGATTCCACGGGCACCATCATCACCCGTTACCCAGATCCTGAAGTCTGGCGGGGAACGACGCTGCCCGATTCAGTGATGGGACCGCTCCTGGCCCAAGGGGAGGTGGTCAACGAGGCAGCGGGGATAGATGGAATTCCGCGTCTGTACGGCACTGCCACGTTGCGCTCCCTGCCGGCGGGGGACGTCTTTGTACGCGTCGGCATCCCCACTGCCGTGGTCTACGCCGAAGCCCAGCAGTTGCTGATCCGCAACCTGGCGACTCTGGCTCTGGCCGCGCTCCTGGCCTTTGCGGCAGCGTTGGTCGGAGCGCGTCTGTTCCTGCTAAAGCCAGTGAACGCACTGCTCGGAGCGATCAGACGCTTTGAAGCCGGCGATACCCAGGCGCGTGTGGGCTCAAAGGCCGGCAGCGGAGAGATGGGCTACCTGGCCAGCGCCTTCGATGAGCTGGCGGACGCACTGGAGGCCCGCGAATCAGAACGCGACCGCTCGGAGACGGCGCTGCAAGGGGAACAGCGCGCCCGCGCTGCTTTGCTGGAGAAGACCATCACCGCCCAGGAGGATGAGCGCAAGCGCATTGCTCGCGAGTTGCACGACCAGACCAGCCAGGACCTGGCCGCGCTCATGCTGAGCCTCGACACCTGCGCCCTGGGGCTGGCTAGGGGCGAGCCGCGAGTGGGGCAACATCTCCAGACGGCGAAATCTATCGCCGACACGATGCTGGCGAATACACGCCGCCTGATCAATGATCTGCGCCCTCCCCTGTTGGACGATCTGGGCC
>JBAVWD010000466.1:0-1957 GCA_049697655.1 Anaerolineae bacterium
CAGTCCCTTAGCCTTGTCGGCTGCAGCCTGGGCTTCACCCTTCTTTCTGTCCACGTCAGCTTGGGCGAAGCCCGTGGCCCTCGTCCCCGAGGCCTGCTGCTCCGCCCTGTAGAGAGAAGCATCGGCGGGGCGACGCTCCTCGGCATCCAGCTCCTTGTCCCTGCGCTCAGCAGCCGCTTGGGCTGCGCTCGCTTTCCGCTCCTCCAGCGTCTTGTCCTGCTCAGCTAGAGAAATCGCCTGGGCCCTTTCCGCCACCGCCCTTTCCCGGGACACCTCCGCGTCGTACTTGGCCTTGGCCACGTTCGCCTCTTTGGTGAATCCTGCCTTGGCCTTTTCTGCTGCCTGCTCTTTCTCCGTGGCTTCCTGCTCGGCCTGCGCTTCAGCCCTCCGGGCATCACGAAGCTTGGCCGCTATCTCTGGCCTACCGAGGGCTTCCAGGTAGCCCTTGTCATCGCTGATCTCCTTGATAGTGAACGAGACGATCTGCAAACCCATGCCAGCCAGGTCGTCAACGGCCACTTCGAGGACCATCTGGGCAAAGGCCTCGCGGTCCTTGTAGACCTCCTCCACCGTCATCAGGCCGATGATGGCCCGCAGGTGACCCTGAAGCGTTTGGATGGCCACGTACTTGATGTCCTCTGTACTCTTGTCCAGCAGTTGCTCGGCGGCGGTGGCGATGGAGGTGTCGTCGCTGCCGATCTTGATCTGGGCAATGCCATCCACCATGATCGGTACGGCGTTGCTGCTCAGGACATTGTGCACCGCCACGTCCAGCGTGATCAGACTGAGGTCGAGTTCCTTCACCTCGTGCACGAAGGGCAAAACGATG
This sequence comes from Anaerolineae bacterium, assembly GCA_049697655.1. Taxonomy (GTDB): domain Bacteria; phylum Chloroflexota; class Anaerolineae; order UBA7937; family B3-Chlor; genus JAUVXJ01. The sequence goes on from JBAVWD010000466.1 coordinate 830, forward strand.
GTCATGCCGCCCTTAACGATCTTGTAGTTGACGACGATCTCCTCAGTCCTGGTCTCGACCTCCCACTCCTGGATGTTCACCTCTGGTCGCTCAGAGGGGGGCTGCACCACTGGCTCCGTGGACGCCTTCAGCCTCCTGATCCGGCGAATCACGGTGACCTTCGTTCGCGTGCGCACGCCATATACCAGAAGGGCCCGGTTGGGCGGGACCTTTCGGATAAACCGCAAGACCCTGGCCATGGCCATCAGGAAGACGACGATCAGAAAGAGAACGGCCACGGCGATGAGCAAGGTGCCGCCGCCCAACAGACCCACTATACCCTCTAGAATACCCATCTCCACTACCTCCTTCTGCTTCCGACGCCCACTACAACTCCTTCACGACCACCATTCCCCCCTCCATGCCGAGAACCTCGACCTCAGCGTGAGCCGGGATGGGGGAACCGTCCTCAGAGCGGGCCGGAGCGTTGATCCTCTGGCCCTTGACCACCAGGGCCACCTGGCCCGGTCTGTCCTGTGGAAAGGCGATGATGACCCGGCCCACCAGGCCCACATAGTCGGCGGCCTGGATGGATGTCGAACCCTGCTCGCCGTACAGAAACCGCAGGAAGACCCACATCACCGCTGCGGTCAGTGCAGCCACTCCACTGGCCGGGACCAGGCTGAGAGCGTCTGACACGCCCAGGCCCTTGCCGATCAGCCCCCCGGCCCCGAAGCCCACCGCGAACATGGCCACCACTCGCAGAGAGAAGGGACTGGGTCCTTCGACCTCGTGCTCCAGTCCTATCTCGCCCACCTCCGGCAGCTCGATCCCGCCTACGTCAGCGGCCTCGGCCCCTCCGAGGACTCCTTCCAGGGCATCTCCCAGACTGCCCAAGGCCTCGCCCACACTATCGCTGACGCCCTCCATGGCCTGGCCGACGTCCTCGCCGAAGTCGAGCAATTCGCCGACTAGAAACGTCAGGGCGATGTACCCACCACCCAGGATCAGCAGGGATATGTAGAAGCAGGTCAGCATCTTTTCCGTTCCCTGACGAGTGAAGCAGTGATCATTCTTGGGCGGCGCCGTGCGGCCGGGAGACTACAATACACATTATAGCACGAGCCGGGGCGTGCGTCGAGGTTGGCC
>JBAVWD010000467.1:0-1906 GCA_049697655.1 Anaerolineae bacterium
GCCTCGTCGCGCTCAATCCCCAGGGCTTTGAACCCAGACTGAGCGAGAGTGCAAGCCACCGGCAGGCCCACATATCCCAGCCCGATCACGGCCACCGTGGCCGTTTTATCGCGGATGGCCTTGTCCAGGCTCTTCATGGATCAGAACTCGATAGTCCGGTGCTCGCGGCCGGACTCCACCATGGCCTGGGCGAGAGCCAGCGCCCTGATACCGTCGGCCCCAGACACCGCTGGCTGGCTGCCCTCTTCCACCGACCGTACTAACGATTCCAGTTCCACCTGGAGGGGCTCTCTCTTGCCGATCCTCAGTTTGATCATGTTGCCCTCGCCGACGCCCTTGAGCATGCCCAGGCTATCCCAGTCGCTGCCCACGTACTCGTTCTCGTAGAGGTAGAGGTCCTGCGTGAGATAGTTGACCACGAACATGCCCTTCTCCCCGGTGACGTACAGCTCCCTGACCTTGGTGGGGGTCAGCCAGTTGACGTCTAGGACGCCCACCACTCCGTTGTCGAACCTCAGCAGTCCGGACAGCGAGTCCTCGTGATGGGTGTGGATCTCCTGCTCGGTCTCGGCGTAGACACGGGTTACGTCGGCCCCTGTCAGATGGCACATCACGTCCAGGTCATGGGTTGCCAGATCGATGACCACGCCCACGTCGCGGATACGGTGGGGAAAGGGGCCAAGCCGGCGGGCGTGGATCTGAAACATCTTGCCCAGTTGGCCATCTTCCAGCCTGCGCTTCAGTTCGAATACCGCCGGGTTGAAGCGCTCGACGTGTCCCACCATGAGCTGCACGCCCTGAGCCTGAGACCGCTCCAGTATCTCCCTGGCGTTGGCCACCGTGTCGGCGATGGGCTTCTCCACCAGCAGGGGCAATCCCCTGTCGATGACGTCCAGCGCCACCTGGAGATGGAGCTGCGTGGGCACGACCACTGAGACCAGATCAGGCCTCTCATCGTCCAACATCGTGGCGTGATCCCGGTAGGGCTTGGTGCGATGTCGAGACGCCACCCTGCTGGCCTGCTCGGCGTCTGCGTCGCAGACTCCCACCAGGGTCACCCCTTCCAGGGAGTCGTAGATCCGGGCGTGGTTGCTTCCCATGGAACCCACGCCAATGACAGCGGCCTTGATCACAGTTTGGATACCTCGTCCACGATCTTGTCTAGTTCGTCCCGTGTGAGCGCGGGATGGACCGGCAGCGACAGCACTTCCTGGCTCATCCTTTCTGCCACGGGGAGCGACTCGTCATATCCTAGCTGACGGTAGAAGGGCTGCTGGTGCACCGGAAGCGGATAATACACCCTGGCACCGACCCCTGCCTGGTTCAGTCTCTCCAGCGCCCCGTCGCGATGGGTCCCCACCCTTACCGTGTACTGGTGGAATACGTGCACGTACCCCTCACTCACCTTCGGTGTGACCAGGTTGGAGAGCCGCTGGGAGAGGTAGGAGGCGTTTTCTATACGTACCCTGTTCCACTCCGGCAGCTTCTGGAGCTGAACCAGCCCCAGCGCTGCCTGAAGTTCGGTCATCCTGAAATTGTAGCCCATCGTTTGATGCAGGTAGAGCTGGCTCTGGCCGTGGTTCCTGATCAGTCGGGCACGGTCTGCTATCTCGTCGTCGTCGGTGGTGATCATGCCTCCTTCGGCGGTGGTCATGTTCTTGCTGGGATAGAAGGAGAAGCATCCGGTGCCATAGCTTCCCACCTTCCTACCGCGGATGGCAGCGCCGTGGGCCTGGCAGGCGTCCTCGATCACAGCAAGGCCGTGCTCGGCGGCGATGCGCGTTATGGCGTCCATGTCACACGGATAGCCGTAGAGGTGCACGGGTAGCATAGCCTTGGTGCTCTTGGTGATCTTCTCTTCGATGAGACGGGGGTCGATGTTGTAGGACTCCTCGTCCACGTCCAC
>JBAVWD010000468.1:0-7398 GCA_049697655.1 Anaerolineae bacterium
AGTGCACCGAGTTCCACCACTGGAACGTCCTTCAGCGAGCCGCCGAAGGTTCCTATGGCCGTCCTGGCCCCGCTAACAATCACGACTTCCGTCATCCTGCTACCCCCCATTTGCCGTAGTCGTTTCTGAGCCCACAGAGCGATGCACGCTCTCCAGGCGCGCTGCGACGACTAGCAATCATAGCAGATGACGTAAATCTTAGCTAGTTCTCGCATCCAGCGCGCCCAGGAGCGCGTGAGTGCGGAAGCTGCACACAGCCCCGCCGCCGGCCCAATGGCGTCGTGCTTTGGCGGTGGGGTGCACTCCAGACCGCAGCACGACCGGGCTGGGCCCCCACAGTATTCTCCGTGGGGTAGCATTCGCTGTGCTGGCCCCCCGCACGAAAGAAAAGCCGTCTCGGGAAAGCGCCCTCGCGGCTATTCGAGCATCCACTTTCATAAGGAGCTGGGATAGAGATCAGCGTGGGCGAACTGCATGAGGGAGACAAATGCGCATGGCTCCGCCAGGCAGGTGATGAGATGGAGACGAACTGGGGTAACCCGTTTCCGCCGAAGCGAGGGTCGCCTGGCGATGGACAGACACGCAGGGCCCAGAGGTTCGATTCCCGCGGCAGTGGCCCCGGTGCGCTGGCGGTGTGGCTCCCCCCGTCGCGAGTGCGGTGCTCCGGTGCTGCCTTCTGAACAGCAGTCTAGCTACTCGCCGAGAAGGTCTTCGATAGCCCGCTGCAGGTCTTCGATCATGAAGGGTTTTGGTACGGTTGGAGTGCCTGCGCTTTCGAGAAACGCACGCGTGGAGGGACTCAGAGTGTCGCCTGTGGTGAAGATCACGCGCTTCGCCAGTTCCGGATGTGTGCTCCTGACCTTCTGGTAGAACCCCTTTCCACCGAGACCGGGCATCCTCACATCGCAAATGATCAGGTCGTACGAACCCATCTGCAGCTTCTCCAGTGCCTTCTCAGCCGAGTCCACGGCCACTGGCTGGTGGCCCATCCGCTCAAGGATGCGGGCGATGACCTCGAGGATCTCCTCCTCGTCGTCTACGAGGAGGATTCGCCAGCCCATGTGGGCCGGACTGGGTCCTGGTTGTGATGACTGCTGCACAGACTCCATGGGATGCGCAACGATAGGTAACTCCACAGTGAACACTGTGCCCTTGTCAGGTTCGCTATCCGCCCATATCCTTCCTCCGTGCTCTTGCACGATACCGAAGGCGATGGACAGCCCCAGCCCCGTGCCCTGGCCGACGTCCTTCGTGGTGAAGAAAGGGTCGAAGATCTTGCCCAAGTGCTCTTGAGGGATTCCAGGCCCGTTGTCGATGACCTTGATGCGGATGACCTTGCCATCTGTCTCTGATCTCACGGTTAGATGAGGTCGGCCCTGTGTCCCCATCACGGCTTGGTGCGCGTTGTTCAGGAGGTTCAGAACGACCTGCTGTAACTGCTGCGGGGCCACCATGGTCCATGGCAACTGCTCCTGGAACTCCCTTGTCAATTCGATGTTGTCAACCTTGAATTGGTACGATCTGAGGTCTACGGTGTCTCTGAGGATTTGGTTGATGTCGGTGTATCTCTTCTCGGTCGTCTCCTTTCGAGCAAACGTCAGGAGGTTGTCTATGATTCTAGCGCTTCGCTGAGCCTCGTGGTATATGGTCTGCAGATCGGCCCTTACGCCTGAGCTGACGTCAGCGGCCTGGAGCAGCTGCGCATAGCCCATCACCGAAGTCAAAGGGTTGTTGAGTTCGTGTGCGACGCCCGAGACCAGTTCGCCTATGGCGGCCAGCTTTTCCGTTTGCAGGAGTTGCGCACGCAGAGTCTTGTCGGCTGTGATGTCTCTGACAGTATGCACTGTGCCCTTGGACTTGCCGTCCTCATCGAAGACGGGAAAGCTGAAGACGTGAAGGGTCTTTCCGAGGCGAGGTTCCTCGAACTCAATGGATGCTGGCCCTCCGGTCTCTATGGCACGGCGGTGAGGGCAGGAAGGGCTGGCCGGGTCCGTGCAGTAGGAGAAGATCTCGAAGCAGCGCCTGCCGACGAGCTCGTCCAAAGGCATGTCGAGGATGTCCGCAAGCGCCGGATTGGCCCTGACTATCCTCAACTCGGTGTCGTAGACTGCAATACCGTCCCTTATGGCGCTGAATGTGCTCTGCCAGTCTTTTTCGCCCTGAGCTATCCTCTGGAAGAGCCGAGCATTCTCTATGACGACAGCCAGGTGACCGGCCAGGGTGGAGAGAAAGCGCACAGTATCTTGGGAGAAAGCCGCACGTTGGTCGCTCTCGACGTTTAGGACGCCAATGATCCTGTTGCCGACCGCCAGGGGTACGCACACTTCGGAGCGCACGCTCTCATTACCCACGATGTAGCGAGAGTCCATGGTGACGTCAGGCACGTTCAGCGGCTCGCCAGCCAAGGCGACCCAGCCGGTGATGCCTTCGCCCAGCCGAGGCTCGATCTTCCTCGTGACGTCTGCAGCGTAGCCCGTGCCAGCCGCTATCCTTAGTCTCTGCTCTTCCTCGTTGATGAGCATAACTGCGAGGGCGGAAAAACCCATTGTCTGCTGGAGGCTGCCCACGATTCGGTCCAGGATTTCGTTGAGATTCCACGTCGAAGAGGCGGCCACTGATATCTCGTGCAGAGCAGAAAGTTCATCTAGTCGGGTCTTCGTTCTTTCGTACAGCTGCGCGTTTTCGATGGCCAGTGTCGCCTGATTGGCAAGGGCTTGTAGCGTCGCCAGTTCTTCTTGACCGACTTCCTGATAGCGCTCGGTGGCAGCTGTCAGAACACCTAGCGGCCTGTGGTCCAGCACGAGGGGCACGGCGACCATGGTACCCAAGCCGAGCAGGTTCTGTACAGCGCTGGCCGTGCTCTCGTCGAGAATTGATCCGAACAGATCGTCGAGCCGGTCAGTGGTCAAGATCCTGCCCGTGGACAGGGCATCTATCGCGACGTCACTGTCGGGCTTCAGTGGCAGCCGTATCCCGGCCAAGTCCGTACCGGCGATCCGCTCTATTTCCTGGAGTTGTGACTTGCTGAGCCCGCTGATGGCGACGTTCTCCACCATCATCTTCTCTAGCTCCACCACCCCGATGGCGGCCGCTGCATAGCCCAAACCCTGCACCACGCTGTCTACAACGCTCTGGAGCACCTTGTGCAGGTCGAGGGTGCGCGCCAGCGAAGCACCGGTGTGCTGGATCGCGACCAGTTGCCTGTTCATGGCCTCGAGATCGGCCAGGTGTGACTTTATCTCCTCGTAAAGCCGGGCGTTCCGCATGGACACACTGAGCTGGCCGGTTATGGCTTGCATGGACATCAAGTCTGTATGGTCGAAAGCATTCAGTTCCGAAGAGTGCACGTCAAGCGCCCCGACGACTTGCGTGCCAATCTGGATGGGGACCACAAGTTCCGATTTGGTGAAGGGCATGTCCGGGAAGCCCTCCAGATACCGTGGGTCCTGCGCCACATCGTTAACCACGAGGGCCTCTCCGTCTCTGACTGCCCTACCGATGAGCCCTTCATGGATGCTCTGACGATAGCCCGGGATGTGCATGTAGCTCTCGCAACCAACGTCGGCCAGCTGGACTACCTCACCCGTTTCTTCGTCGATGACGAGTATGGACACGAACTGGTAGTCGAAGGCTTCCTGGATGGCGTTTGCCGTCTCCTGAAGCAGTTCATCGAGGTTGAGGCTGGATGTAGCGCGCCGTCCGACCTGGTTTATGACATCCAACTGGACCGCGCGTCGTTTCTGCCGCGCATACAAGCGGGCGTTCTCGATCGCCATGGCGACTTGGTTGCCTATGGTGGTCGCCAGGTCCACTTGCCAGTTTGAGAATGGGCGCGCCTCAGTCGAGTAGTCCAGGGCCATGAGACCGATAATCTCTTCTCTGGTGACGAGAGGAACCAGAAGTAGGCTCTTGATACCGAAGGGCTCGACCCATGATCGTGGCAGTTGGGAGATCGAATCCGAGGCGAGGACTATCGTCTCCCCATGCCTGATCACGCTGGCGATGACGGGCACATCGTCCACCTTGTCAGCGGTGAGGTTGTTCGTGAAAACCTCCCACAGCATGTCGTCTGGCAAGCCCGACGCGAACTGTGACATCATGGGGACCAGCGTGCTGCTGTCTCTTTCGAGAAGCAGGATGCTGCACCGCTCCGCCGCGCAGGTCTGGGCCGTTCTCCGGGCCACGATCTTCAGTACCCGCACAGGGTCCAGCGTCGAACCGATGGCTTGGGAGATCTCGTTCAGGGCCGCCAGTTCCTGGACTCGACGCTCTTTCTCGGCGAAGAGCCTGGCGATGTCCATACCCACCGCGACCTGCCGTGCGAAGAAGTCCAGTAGTCCAAGGTCGACGGGTTCGAAGCGCCCATGGCCGGCGTCGAGCAAGGTCACTGTGCCCAGGACTCCTGCCTTGGATAGTAATGGCACACAGACTAGGGCGCGGAATTTCTCTCCCCCCATGATGGGTGCGGCGTCGGACCCCCCTGCGGCATCGCTGATCACAATCGGCCGCCTGATGTCCGCCACTCTGCCCGCCGCCTGCTCTCCCACGTTCAGCTTGGGGTACCTAGCTATGTACTCCCTTGACAATCCTCGCTGACTATGGAGCGTGAGTTGCTGCCCATCCGTATCGAGGAGATGTATGGCACCCTTCTCGGCGTCGAGCAACTCCAGTGCCTTGTCCAGGGCGGTGCTGAGGAGCTGGTCTAATTCAAAAACGCCACTGATGCCCGAAACCGCGCCGCTAAGTGCTTCGACATCAGTAGGGGGATTGGCCTTCGCGTCCATCAGTTGATCTTCCGTGTCGCAGGTTGTTTCATGTCCGCATCTCTCCGAGGCGAGTCAGGGCCAGGAACCAGGTTTGTGGCCCCGGCTGGCGGCGCTCGGCGTCAGCCACCACGATTCTCTGAACCTGACCAAATCCTCGCCGATACGGATCTTGTGTCTCTGGAGCATGGCCATGGGGACCAGGAGATTGAAGAGCTCGATCCTCTCGTTGATCGTCAGCGCACGCTCCCTATAGCGGGAAGCAGTTAGCTGGAATGTGGCTTGTGGATCAGGTTTCGCACTCATGTCGTTTTCCGGGTCCGCGGAGGCCCGCCCGACCACCAGAGGTTGCCTCCGAGGAACAGTTGGCACTACTCCAGCTCCTTCCGTGTTCCCCTATGCAGCTAAATCCACTCCGGAGCGAAGCCACTTGTCTTGAGGATCCGATAGGCTGTTTCCCATTCAGGCTTGACAGAGGGGTTGGTGCTGAGGTTGAGAGGCCTCCCTTTGCCGGCCAGGTCGTCGAACAGGCCCTTGTCTCGAGCTTCGCGGATCTTCCCTTCTACCACTTCTGGCCAGTTGATCAAGCTTACCTTCAGAGAGAGGTCTCTCCTCGGGTCTCACATATGTTCGCCTCAGGCAGCTTGCAGTCGCGCGACTGGTGCGTCACATGATGCTCCTTGTGTCGAGCGCTGTCACTGCCATGGGCGGCGTCGTGATAGAATGACACCCCTTGCTGTGCCAACTCACCAGCCCAGGCCAATGAATCCTGATCCGGAATGGCTCGGGACAAATGATGGAGACGGTTCAGTCTCTGGCGCGGAGCAGTTCTTCGATCTTCTCCTTCAGCTCCTGCATCTTCAGCGGCTTCGCCAGATAGTCATCGGCACCAGCGTGCAGGATCTTGCGGATGTTCTCGTCAGTGGCGAAGCCGGTGATGGCAAGGATCTTGATATGCTTGGTCGCGGCGTCGGTCTTGACCCGATGGCAGACCTCGAAGCCGTCCATTCCTGGCAGCATGATGTCCAGGACGATGAGATCCGGCTCGAAGATGATGACCTGCTGCCCCGCGTCGAACCCGTCTGAAGCTGTCGAGAGCTCGTACTTGCCTTCAAGCCGCAACGCGCCCTCGATAAACGTGACCACCATTGGCTCGTCATCTACAATGAGTATGCGCTTCTTGTTACGACGCTTCCCGAAGAAACCTTCATCCACGAACATGCCGTTTCGCAGGAGAAAGTCCTTGAAATCGGTGCGCAGGACCCGGTAGTGCCCACCGGGTGTCGTGAACACCGGCAGCTTGCCCGAATAGATCCATTTGACTACTGCCGCGCTCGTCACTTCACAGTAGGTGGCTATGTCGCCCGTGGTTAGGAATCTCTGCCTTCTCATGTGTCCTCTCTTGCATTAGCGGCTGCCCCACGCGAGTTCGCGTTGTTGTGATTGTCTGCGTAATTGACGATTTGCTCCCAGTGTACCTGTATTCTGTGCCAATCGCAATAGGAGAAAAGTACCTCTTTACTCTGCTGGTGAGCTCTGGTAGAACACGACGAAGCCCCGTCCGGGCGTGCAGCGTACAACGGAGGAATGTGCTGAACACGGGACTGTGCTCCACGCACAGGCAGGTAGGAGGTCGGATTCCGCGCGGTAGGTGATGGGGTACAGCGGATGCAGTGAGATAGACGAAGGCCCAGCACTCGGTGCGGGGATGGGAGCCCGCATCGGCGACGACGCTTAGCTTCGGTGTCCCGGGTCGATCTCAAGGAGGGCTTTCACTTCTTCGTCCGATGTCTGGTCGAAGACGTTGTAGAAGGCACCAACTGCCCAGAAGACCTCGGGCGCGTGCAGGCAGTAGAGCTGATCCACCTCCTGTCTCAGGCTCTCGATACTGTCTCTGGGCCCGACGGGGATGGCGAGGATCAGTTTCTGTGGTTGTTGGCTCCTGATGGCTCTGATGGTAGCGAGGGTGGTAGCGCCAGTCGCCACTCCATCGTCGACGAGTATGACCACCTTGCCCGCCAGATCCGGGCTTGGCCTCTCTCCTCGGTACTCGGCCAGTCGCCTATTGATCTCCTGAGTCTGTCTTGCCGACTCTTGATCGATGTAGCTTTGCGATACGCCGAGTCTTCTCGCCAATTGATGGTCGATGAGCAGCGTTCCGTCGCTGGCCACGGCCCCGATTGCCAGCTCGGGGTTGTGCGGGGCGCCGATCTTACGAGTGATGTAGACATCGAGAGGGGCGTTCAAGGCTTGTGCAATCTCGTGGCCGACAACTACCCCACCGCGGGGAATACCCAGCACGATCAGGTTGGGTGTGCCTTTCAATGATGCCAGTTCCCCAGCCAAGGCCTTCCCGGCTTCACGGCGATCCTGAAACATCATGCCGACCTCCCTACTTCTACTCTATGGCCAACGCCAGTGCCTTGTGCACTGCGTCGGCGGGGTCGGCGGCGGGGATGATGCCCCGCGCCTCGTCCCGGCCCTCTTTGCTCAATTTCCACGAACTCAACCCTACAACAGGGATTCCGAGTTTCAGGGCGTGCGCGATCTCTGACAACGTGCCGAAGCTTCCGCTAACTGCAATCACTGACTGAGCCGAGCTCACCACGATCACATTCCGGGCTTCTCTTATGCC
>JBAVWD010000469.1:0-2376 GCA_049697655.1 Anaerolineae bacterium
CCGAATGCTCTGTCCGGTCATTGGGGTTCACACCGATATTTTCGATTATCATGGCATCACGATCGGAGAATAACGAAGGAGGTAGCCAGACAATGGCAGATCATGAGGCGCTGAAGAAAAGGGTGGACGAGCTGGCGGCAAGAGACTGGGATGAGCCCGGGCTTCAGGCCAGAATCAGGAGACTGGCCGCGGAAGGCATCCCCAGGAAGACACTCAACCGGGATGAGACCCTGGCCAACAAGGAGGAGATCCTCGATCGCGTTCAGCGCCGGGCGGAGGAGTACAACTTCGTCACCAAGAACTGCGCCCAGGGCACAGCGCTTGCCCTGCTGGAGGAATTCGGCCTGGGGAGCATGGAGATCATCAAGGCCCTGACCCCTTTTCCGGGCATCGGCGGCACTGGCGAGATCTGCGGGGGCATCACCGGGAGTCTGATAGCCTTTGGCCTCTATTTCGGCAGCGATGACCGTCTGGACTTCATGGCCATGAATGAGACGATCATGACGTCCCAGAAGTTCATGGCCTTCTTCGAAGGCGAACTGGGTCACCTGTATTGCGCCGACATCATAGAGATGGTGATCCTCGGACATAGGCTGAACCCCGGGGATAGCGAAGAGGCAATGATGACCTTCTCCATGGAGAAGGGCTTTGAGAAGTGCGGCCTGCCCCCGGGCATCGGTGCCAGGCTTGCTGCCGAATTCATCATCGATAGCATGAAGTGATGCAATCAAGAGGGGCTTGATCCTATGGCGCAAATGGAACTGGCCGGCAACACGTACGAAGTTGACGACAATGGCTTCCTCCAGGAGCCTGAGAAGTGGAATGAGGACATCGCCAAGGCGTACGCGGAGAAGGAAGGAGTCACCGAGCTGACAGAGGAACACTGGAGGGTGATCAACTATCTCAGGGACTACTACCTCCAGTACGGCATCTGCCCGATGGTCAGAAAACTCAAAAAGCGAACTGGTACAAGCCTGAAGCAACTCTGGGAACTCTTTCCGCAGGGACCTGCAAAGTCCGCGTGCAAGTGGGCGGGGGTGCCGAGGCCGACAGGGTGCGTGTAGGTTCGAGCACCTGCTGGTTCACATCTGAAGTCCATCATCACGTTGGAGAGGGTTGTCTAGCGTGGTTGCCAAGGGTTTCTCAGCGGGGGTTTGACGCCTGCCAGCGATTCCCTCAGAGCCCAACAGGGGCCAACGCCTTTGTGGTGCACGCGTCGGGTGTTCTGCTCTTGCAGGCCGCATCAATGCCACTCCCACTCGATGAATGGCCGCTCCAGATCCACCATGGCATTGGCGATCAACTCCGCCAGGCCACCGTAGAATATGCTGTACTTCTCACTTGCCCCGTAATAGCTCAGCAGGTCCCTGATCTGCCCCTTGCAGTTGGAGCACGGGGCACACACATACTTCCTCGTCTCGGGACCCCCCGCATCCTGGAATGTCTCTAGAATCTGCTTGAACTTCATTCTCCCGGCGATTTTCATTCTCCAATCGGGGAAATTCCGGGAGGACATAATAGCGAATCCACTGCCGCCCCCACAACAGTAGTTCTCCACGCCATGAGGCTCCATTTCTCTGAACTGCGGGCAGATCTTCCTCAGGATGCGCCTTTGTGGCTCCACGATGCCGGTCAGCCGGACCAGATTGCAGGGATCGTGAAGGGTTACCGGGAAGTCGTTTCTTGAGGGGTCGAGCTTGATTCTACCGTTGCATACGGCATCTTCCAGCAATGGGATCGCGCTCTCTCGAGGGATGTTCAAGTCACCGGTGAGTACTCTGTCAGCAAGGACCAGAAGTGCCTTGTGGGCATGGCCGCATTCCCCCACTAAGATCTTCTGCACCTTGAGGTGCTTGGCGATCTCGGCGTGTCTCACTGCTATGCGAGCGAGCTGGAAATCATCGTACCAGGTACCGTAGTTGCCGACATCGTAGCCACCTAGATCACTGGAGAGGGTCCAGCTTATGCCCAGGGCATCGAAGATGATGGCGAAGGCCTCGGTGTTTTCAGGCCAAGAGAGGAACTCACCGGCGTTGTGGAGAAGTAGAAAGTCCGCCCCCTCTTTGTCGAGAGGTATCTCTATTCTTCGGCCGGCTATCTCCTCAATCTCCTCCTCCAAGAACTCGATGTTGTCTCTGAGGGCAAGTGGGGTCATACCTGTGGTTGAGCCTTTGCTGAGTTGCAGGATGGTACCGGAGCGGTGCAGTTCCTCGGGTGCGATGCCCAACTCCTGGCTGAAGAGCTTTCTTATCTCACGGCTGATGAGAGCGTTGTCGACACCCATCGGACACGCTTGCGCACACCTTCGGCAGAGGGTGCATCGATAGGCCAGTTCTGCCAATCTCGCCACGGTTGGCCAGTTTAGATCGATCTCTT
>JBAVWD010000470.1:0-1599 GCA_049697655.1 Anaerolineae bacterium
AGGCACTTTCGGCCCCAGCGCTGACGGATACGTGAGGGTGTCACTTGCTCCCACGTCAGAGGAAATACGTGAAGGGCTCACCAGGGTGGCCTCATTCGTGGGCAGTCTCTAGCGCACGGAAAGCGCAAGGGACGAAACAAGTGGGTGGACGGCCAGATTCAGGACTGCGAGAGGGTGGCGCTGGTCTACCGATGACTGGCGCTTCGACGAGATCTGCGAGGAGGTCCGTTTGAAGTACGATGTGGTGACGCTGGGTGAGACCATGATTCGTCTCTCGCCTCCGGGCAACCAGAGGATCGAACAGGCCGTTTCTCTTGAGCTCAAGATCGGTGGCGCAGAGTCCAACGTGGCTGTGGATTTGGCCAGGCTGGGGCTCAGGACCGCATGGGTGTCAAGACTGGTGGATAACCCTCTGGGACGGAGAATCACCAGTGAGATCAGGGCGCACGGCGTGGATACGTCTCACGTTATCTGGACTCAGGACGGCAGGGTGGGGACCTATTTCATCGAGTTCGGGACGACTCCCCGTCCGATCAGGGTCTGGTATGACCGTGCCGATTCCGCCATCGCTTTGCTGTCGCCAGAAGAGATCGACTGGCAGATCCTCACGGAGACCAGACTGATCCATCTGACAGGCATCACGGTAGCTCTCAGCGAGAACTGTGCGCGGGTGGTGAACCTGCTCATCGATCGCGCCCGAGAAGCAGGGGTGACGGTCTCTTTCGATGTCAACTACAGGAGCAAACTGTGGCCACCAGAACTTGCAGCCGAAGCATTGAAACCCATCTGTACGAAGACGGATATTCTGTTCGTCGGTTCCCGCGATGCGGAGAGGCTCTTCGGCTGTCAAGGTCCGCCTGAGCAGACGGCGGCCCGACTGAGAGAGATGTTTGGCGCCCGGATCATTGCGCTCACCATGGTCGAAGGCGGGTCCATCTGCATAGATGAGAAGGGTGTGTATAGCGAGGGGCCATACCCAGCAGTGGTCGAGGTGGACAGGGTGGGGGCAGGAGACGCCTTTGCCTCGGGGTTCCTCTTTGGCTATCTAGAGGGCAAGGATCCGGCCCTATGCCTGCGCTACGCACGAGCCCTCTCAGCGATCCAGTACTCCATCCCGGGCGATCTGGCGATCACTACCCGTGAAGAGCTGGAAAGCCTGGTGTCGCGCTCACCTCAGGAAGGTATACAGCGGTAGCGTGACGCAGAATGCGGCCCTCCAGGGGGTGGGCGGCGAGCCGACGGACGTGACCGTATGTAGCTCAGCGGATCGGCAGGCTCAACCCCGGTGCACAATCCAGAGCGACCCCGCGCTTGCTGCCCAGTCACAACCAACCACCCAAACTGACGCTCAGTCATAGCCCACTATCATTTTCTGCGGCGGCTGGGGATAAGTCCGGTTGCTGTGCGCGAGTTTCGCACCAACGAGCGCCTCAGCCACCTTCAGAGCGGTGTTGGCCGGGTCGATGACGGAAAGTCACGGCCCGCCTTCGATGGGCCGGTTTTCGCCTGCTCGGCCAGGCCGGCCAGGCCGGTGCAACCTAACACAATGAAGTGAGCGGCGTCTTGCTAAATGGCCTCCGCCGCCCTCTCCACCATACG
>JBAVWD010000471.1:0-10173 GCA_049697655.1 Anaerolineae bacterium
GACTGGAGGCTACCCATGTTGATGTCTCATGCCGTGCTATGGCGGCTCAGCGTTTCTGGCAGAATCGGGGATTTCGGAGGTTTCTGGATCACCTTTGGAAGCCGGCTGACTCAGCGGTCTGTGCGCGAGAGGACCCAGATTTCGTGGTACGCCCAGCTCGCTCCGGTGACCGGGAGGCCGTAGTCTGGCTGTGGAAAGAAATGATGGACATCCATGCGGCGATCGATAGTCGCCTGAGCATAGCTCCCGGCTGGAGAGCACAGGTGGAGCATTCTGTGAGGCGCTGGCTGAGAGACCACGATAGCCGTCTGATGGTGGCGGAGGCGGCTGACCTGGTTATCGGTTTCGCGTTGGGTGGCCTCGCGGAATCCACAATAGGTCTCACGCCCGGCATTCACGGTCACATTGCCCACATGTGTGTTAGTGCCCAGTGGAGGAGACGCGGCGTTGGCCGACAACTGTTTGCCTCGTTGTGGGATTGGTTTGTTCGACGTGGCGTGCCATCGATCCATCTGTACGTGTCTTGCCTCAACCCGGTCTCCCAGCAGTTCTGGCGGGGACTGGGCTTTGAGGATTACATCAGTCGACTCTGGTGCGACCTGGTCTGAAGGGAGGCTACGATGACTGAACTGCTGCATCTTACTGATAGTTACGTTCGCGAATTCACGGCCACGGTTGTTGAGAGAACCGAGGACGGGGTCGTCTTGGACAGGACGGCCTTCTATCCCGAGGGTGGAGGTCAGCCCAGCGATACAGGTGCCTTGCTGGACAACAGGGCGCGCCAGTACGTGGTGAGGAAGGTTCAGAGGGTGAAGGGCCAGGTGGTCCACAAGATCGACGGAGAGTCACCAGCAGCAGGCGCAGAGGTGCAGGGGGCTGTCGATTGGGACCGCAGGCACAAGCTGATGCGCACTCATACCGCTCTCCATATCCTTTGCGGGGTAATCTGGAGGGACTACGGCGCCTCGGTGACTGGCGGGAACATGGAGCCGTTGAAGGCACGGATGGACTTCGAGCTGGAAAGCATGAGCGCCGCGTTCTCTGATGAGGTTGAGGCCAAGATCAATGCTGAGGTGGCAGCTGAGCGCCCAGTGCACGTCGACATCTTACCTCGGCAGGAGGCCTTTCAGATTCCGGACCTGATAAGGACCAAGATCAACTTGCTACCCGAGGGTATTCAGGAGGTGCGGGTGGTGGAGATCGAGGGACTGGATTTGCAGGCCGATGGGGGCACTCATGTGGCCAACACGAAGGAGGTTGGTCGCATCATCGTGACCGGTCATGAGAGCAAAGGACGTATCAACAAACGTCTGCGCATCGAGATTGAGGAGTAGCAGGAGGTCGATTCCATGTTCCGAGAAGTTCCCAGCAAGGTGGACTTCCCTGCGCTGGAGCGGCGGATACTGAGCTGGTGGGATGAGACCGACGCGTTCCAGAAGTTGGTGGCGAAGAACCGTGGCAAGGAGCGGTGGTCCTTCATAGACGGGCCCATCACCGCGAACAACCCCATGGGCGTGCACCATGCCTGGGGTCGTACGTACAAGGACCTGTATCAGCGCTACAAAGCGATGCAGGGCCATGAACTCCGCTATCAGAACGGCTTCGATGGGCAGGGCCTATGGATCGAGGTCGAGGTGGAGCGGCAGTTGGGCTTCACTTCCAAGCGCGATATCGAGCAGTACGGGATCGCTGACTTCGTCGAGAAGTGCAAGGAACGTGTCCGCAAGTTCGCCGGCATCCAGACTCAGCAATCGATTCGCCTGGGATACTGGATGGACTGGGACAACTCCTACCATACCATGTCTGACGAGAACAACTACACCATCTGGCTGTTCCTCAAGACATGCCACGATAGAGGCTGGATCTACAGGGGACGGGACGTGCTGCCATGGTGCCCGCGTTGCAGCACAGCCATCTCGGAGCATGAGATTGTCACAGAGGGTTATCAGGAGTTGACCCATCCCAGTGTGACCCTGCGCTTCCCTCTCATTGGACGCGAGAACGAGGCCCTCTTGGTGTGGACCACCACACCCTGGACTCTCTCGTCGAACGTAGCTGCCGCGGCACACCCGGAGGTGTCGTACGTCAAAGTCAAGCAGGATGGCGAGTACCTCTATCTGGCGCGCGAGGCCATGCCACTGCTTAGGGGCTCTTATGAGTTGTTGGAGGAGATCCTTGGCACAGAGATGGAGGGTTGGGCTTACCGTGGACCATACGATGAGCTACCTTCACAGAAGGGCGTGAAACACCGGGTGATCCTCTGGGACGAGGTCAGCGAGGCCGAAGGTTCGGGCATCGTGCACATCGCGCCCGGCTGTGGAAAAGAGGACTTCGAGCTGGGCAAGAAGTACGACCTGGCTGCGATAGCTCCCTTGGACGAGTTCGGCGTTTTCGTGGCTGGGTTCGACTGGCTATCTGGTCTGAATGTGTCAGATTCTGCAGAGGCGATCTTCGACGATCTCCGCCGGAAGGGGTTACTGTACCTGGTGGAAGACTACACTCATCGCTACCCGGTTTGCTGGCGGTGTCAGAGCGAGCTGGTGTTCCGTCTGGTGGATGAGTGGTACATCTACATGGATGAACTTCGATATCAGATCATGGACGTGGTCCGCCAGATTCGGTGGATTCCAGAGTTTGGACTGGAGCGCGAATTGGATTGGCTCCGCAACATGGATGATTGGATGATCTCGAAGAAGAGGTACTGGGGACTTGCGTTGCCCATCTATGACTGTGACTGCGGGCACTTCGAGGTCATCGGGAGCGAAGATGAGCTGCGGGAAAGGGCAGTGGAGGGCTGGGATGAGTTCGAGGGCCACTCGCCGCATCGTCCCTGGATCGATGTTGTGAAGATCCGCTGCTCGCAATGTGGAAAAGCAGTGTCGCGCATCCCCGATGTGGGAAATCCATGGTTGGACGCCGGGATCGTGGCCTTGTCCACGCTGAACTACCGACACGACCGACAGTACTGGGAGAAGTGGTATCCGGCCGATTTCATCACCGAGTGTTTCCCCGGCCAGTTTCGGAACTGGTTCTACGCCCTTCTGGCTGAGAGCACGGCGATGGAGAACAGGCCACCGTTCCTTACGGTCTTTGGATATGGTTTGGTGAAGGATGAGCAAGGCGAAGAGATGCACAAGAGCAGCGGGAACGTGATCTGGTTCGACGATGCTGCGGAGACCATGGGAGTGGATGTGATGCGCTGGATGTACTGCTCACACAATCCACGGGTCAACCTGAATTTTGGGTATGGGCCGGCAGACGAGGTCAGGCGTCGCTTCTTCATACCTTTGTGGAATGTCTACTCCTTCTTCACCACCTACGCTGGCATTGACGGCTGGGTCCCCCAGAGAATGATCCAGAAAGCGACGCCCCCGGCGCCCTCCAATCTACTGGATCGATGGATCCTGTCCAGGCTGCAGGTGATGGTTCAGGAGGTGACGGATAGCCTCGACAACTACGATGCGGCCGCTGCCACACGGGTCGCCGAGGCCTGGGTGGACGACTTGTCCAACTGGTACGTGCGTCGGAGTCGGCGCCGGTTCTGGAAGAGCGAGCAGGACGAGGACAAGGACTTGGCCTATTGGACACTGCACGAGTGTCTGGTGACTTTGATCAAGGTGCTGGCTCCTTTCGTCCCGTTTGTGACGGAGGAGATGTATCAGAACCTGGTGAGGCCGGTCGACCCCGGTGCGCCAGAGAGCGTGCACCACTGTGAATTTCCGACCGCCCGGCAGGAGCTTGTGGATGTCGATCTGATGGAGTCCATGGCTCTGGCTATCAAGATCGCGAGCCTTGGACGGTCTGCGCGCGGCCAGGGCGGAGTGAAGCTGCGTCAACCTCTGTCGTCGGCAGTGGTCGTGGGTCCCTTTGGCGATGGAGCGGACCCTCTGGGGGCGTTGTCCGACTTCGTAGTTGAGGAATTGAACGTGAAGGAACTGCTGTTCGCTGACGACGCCAGTGCCCTGGTCACCTACGTGCTCAAGCCTGATCTCCGCCTCCTGGGACCCAGGTTCGGGGCTCGGCTGCCCCACGTACTGGAGGCGCTGGCAGCTCTGGATGCGGAGGCGTGGGCGGCGAAGTTGCAGGCAGGCGAACCCGTAGCCGTGACCGTCGACGGAGAGACCATCCATCTGTCCAGCGAGGAGGTCAGCGTTGAAACCAACCCGCGTGAGGGGTACGAAGTCTCCAGGGAGGGTGACTACCTGGTGGCAGTAGACGTCACTCTCACAGACGATCTCATCCAAGAGGGTCTGGCTCGAGAGCTGGTGCGCCGCATACAGAATCTGCGGAAAGACGCCGATTTTCGAATCGAGGACAAGATTGCCACATACTATGAGGGCGACCCTGAACTGACAGCAGTCGTGCAAGACTATGCGGAGTACATCAGCCAGGAGACACTCTCCGTAGAGATGATCGAAGGGAGGAAGCCGGAGGGAAGCCACACCGGCCAGTTCAGCATAGAGGGCAAGACCATAGCGTTTCATCTTGTGACCGCGTCTGGGGGCGGCCCCGGGTGAGACGCATGGACTTGCGTCTCTACCTCTCCTCAGATACAATGCAGGCATGGTATTCTCAGCAGCGGTAACCGCCCGAGTCCGAGTGATCGTGGTTCCGCAGTGTGGGCTGTTGCCCATGACCACTGGCACGAGGATAGGGTGCAGCGAGGTGAGAAGTGCCCAGGGCGTACGGGGAGCTGAAGATAAGACTTGAGGACGAGCGCGTTCGCCTATGCGAGGAGATCGAGCAGCTAGGCGCTCGTGACGACATGCGTCCAGGCTACGGCAATCACATGGCAGACGACGCTACCGGGGTCTTCGAGCAGACCTACAACCTGTCGCTGCGCACGAGTCTGCAAGGCAGTCTGAGACTGGTGGACGAGGCACTGACCCGGTTCGAGGACGGCAGCTACGGTACCTGCGAGGACTGCGGACGCACCATCGAATGGGGACGACTGAAGACCCTTCTTCACGCGAGCCTGTGTGTAGAATGCGTGCGACGCCACGAGAGGAAATCATAGGGCGACGATTCGGGCCGGACGGCGGGAAGACAGGGTGGGGCCTATTCCTGGGAATAGCCGCACTCGTTTTCCTGGCGGATCGGATCAGCAAGCACCTGGTGATAACGAGATTGGCCGTCGGGGAGATGTGGAATCCCATTCCCCTTCTCAGGCCGTTCATCACTGTGACCCACGTCACCAACACAGGTGCAGCGTTCGGTCTCTTCCGCGAATACGGGCTGTTCTTCGCAGTCGTCGCCGTGGTAGTAGTGGTGGGCATCATCGCCTTCTATCGTTTCCTTCCCCCTGGTGAGGTCTTGCTCAATCTGAGCCTTGGACTTCAGCTTGGGGGTGCGCTGGGCAATCTGGTCGACAGGCTGCTTCTGGGAAGCGTAGTCGATTTCTTGGACTTCAAGCTCTGGCCGGTCTTCAATGTAGCGGATATGGCCATTGTCTCAGGAGTGGCCATCCTCGCCTTCCATTTGCTGTTCGGTGGCCGAGAAGGTGAGAGGAGAGCGGAGGAGCTTGACTAGGTGGTGCACGCCGTATTCGCGACCTGCACCGAGCGCCGAGGGCAGCTCGGTGTTTTTTCATCTGGTGGGCAGATGGCTGAGATCCAGCGTCTGATTGCAGCCGAGGGCGGTGAGCGGGTGGACAGGTACGCTGCACAGCAATTGCCTTCGCTTTCCCGTTCACTCATCAAGGGGCTCGTCACGGACGGACTACTGACGGTCAACGGCAGGGCGGTGAAACCAAGCCATCGACTGGAAGCTGGCGACGAGGTGGTGGTCCGGATACCCGCCGTCGAGGAGATCGAACTGGTCGCTCAGAAGATCCCGCTGAAGGTAGTGTACGAGGACGAAGACCTGGTCGTAGTGGACAAGCCTGCTCATCTGGTGGTCCATCCCGCGCCTGGCCACAAGAGTGGCACTCTGGCCAATGCGCTACTGGCCCGATACCCAGACCTCCCTGTCGACGAAGAAGGGCGTCCCGGCATAGTGCACCGGCTCGACAAGGACACCTCGGGGCTTCTCATCGTTGCCAAGAGCGAGCCTGCCCGTCGCCATCTCCAAGCGCAATTCAAGGAAGGTCAGGTGAACAAGGTGTACCTGGCTCTGGTGGAGGGCGAGGTCGAGCCGAGCAGCGGCATCATCGATGCTCCCATTGGCCGCGATGCCAGGAGCCGGAAACGTATGGCAGTGGCCAGCAGAGGCGGGCGCCAGGCGGTCACCGAGTATCGAGTGCTGGAGCACCTCAAGGGCTTCACACTGCTCGAAGTGAGGCCTAGGACAGGTCGTACACACCAGGTACGGGTGCATCTGGCTTTCGTGCGGCACCCGGTCGTGGGGGACAGGGCGTATGGTCGGCGGAAGCAGCGCCTGGACGTTGGCAGGCAATTCCTTCACGCTTATCGACTTGGCTTCCGCCTGCCCTCTTCGGGTCGGCAGGTAGAGTTGGTGTCGGAGTTGCCATCCGATCTTGCGGCTGTGCTGGAGAAGTTGCGACATCCGGACCTGATTACTGCCGAGGAATGGGAGCAACCTCGGTCGGCCAACTGACTGAGTAGAACTCTACGAAACGAGACGAAGTGGGTTTTGACCTGCACGGAGGTGCTCAAAGCGTACGGTGGCCGGCAAGATCGACCTGCGACAGAAGATTGTAGTGCTAGGCTCGGGACCGGCGCTGACCAGCGCGAGCCGGGACAACACCTTCTTCCTCTTCGAGAGTGCAGCGGGCAGCCTGTTCATCGACTGCGCTGGCAGCCCCTTTCATAAGCTCCTGAAGGTGGGGGCTGACCCTGACAACCTGGCGGCGGTCATCCTCACGCACTCACATCCTGATCACATCTATGGACTGCCCTCGTTGATCCATGAATTGTGGCTGCACGGTAGAAGAGATACTCTCCACATCTTTGCCAACGCGGCCACGCAGCAAGTCGCGGAAGCTTCACTGGACGTGTTCCGGCTGCGAGCCAAGCCAGTTCCGCTGGAATTCCACATCATACCCGGCGACGAGGGATATCTACTTCTGGAAAGCGAGAGCTACCGGGTCCACACAAGCCCCGTGAGACATGAGGTCCCCACGTCTGCGGTGCGGATCACCTCTCGTGAGAACGGAAGAGTTGCCGCTTTCTCAGCAGACACCAGTCCGTGTTCGGAGTTGGTCGCCCTGGCACGGGGTGCAGACCTTCTGTTCCACGAATGTGGCGTCGAGACACCAGACCCCTTTCACAGCACTCCGGAGCAAGTGGGGGAGTTGGCGGCCGAGGCCAACGTGGGGCAAGTCATACTAGTGCACTGCCATCGAAATCTGGCCAAGGGGCCTTACCTGTCCGTATCCGAGATAAGAAAGCGGTACCAGGGAGAGGTCAGGTTCGCGAAGGATCTTGAGGAGTACGAGCTGTAATGGATGGAACTGCGGCAGAAGCGCGTGGGCACTGTGGTCCTACTGGTCGCCTTTACCACACAGCTGGTCGAGGTCCGAGTGGACCAGTATCGCCGCCACGAGATAGGCGGGCACCTGCGCCCCGGTGGGAAACGGGTTCCTTTGGATGAGCGGCGCGATGGCATCTCCCAGGGCTACTACCAGTCCCTCGTCCTCCTGTAGTTCTGGCTGCTCTTTCTTAGCCTGATAGTTCCACTCGTCGCAGACGAGTTCCTTCAGCCTGGGGAGAAGCTCGTTGAACCAGACTCTTCCCTTTCCCCTGAAGCTGTACGAGGCCCTCTGGCCGCCCGGAGACGAGGCCCCATAGTAGCGGTCCAGTTCTCGGAACAACTTCTTGCCGTCCCACTTCAGGTACCTGCGTATCTCCTGCCTTTCGAAATCAGAGATCTCGGCCATCGCCCCACCCATCCTGCAATCAGTTCTACCAGCGTTGCCATTATACCATGCGGGAAGAAGCCCGTCAAGCATCAGAGTGGTTGATTCGAGGTGGGCTCGCACCTATAATCGCTTCATGGTTCCATTCTCTTGGAAGAGGGTGACGAGGGGAGGTTGTAGTGAAAGGGGAACTTGTTCGCGTGTGGACAGAGGATGAGTTGCAGTTGCAGGGCCTGTACTGCGCACCTCAAGAGAACAAAGGCCTCCTGGCAGTGTTGCACATCCACGGGGCCTCCTCCAACTTCTATCGCAGCCCGTTTCTTGACCCCTTGGCTGAGGAGCTGGCCAATCGCGGGGTGGCCTTCCTCACGGGCAACACTCGAGGCCACGACATCATGAACAGCGTCTACACCAGCGACCCTACAGCCAGCAGGCGTCTGGGAGTCGCCTTTGAGATCTTCGAGGAGTCCCCCCTGGACATCGCCGCTTGGCTCGACTTCCTACAACGGCACGGCCACCGAGAGATGGTGCTCTTGGGGCACAGCTTCGGAGCCCACAAGGCCGCCTTCTACTGCAGCGAGACCTGTGATGAACGTATTCGGGGATTGATCTTCATGTCGCCAGCGGATCAGGGCCTTTGGGTCGATGCCATGGGTTCTGAAGCCGAACGTACGCTATCCTGGGCTATCGAGAAGGTATCGTCTGGCCAGGGGGAGGCCCTTCTCGACGATGGGCCTGCGCCGTATCCCATGTCCGCCCGTACCATCCACAGTCTCTTCGTCACGGCCAAGCCCGACATCTTCAGGTTTAGCAGGCCGGATGATGCCTGGGAGGTTGTATCAAAACTGGGTTGTCCTATCCTGGCCACGATGGGCACGGTGGCCGAGTTCATCAGCACCACCCCTGACACTGCCCTGGCTACCCTTAAGGCCAAGGCCGTATCGAGCCCCAGTTGCGATACTGTGGTTCTGAAGGGCGCGCCGCACAACTACCGCGGCCACGAGGAAGAGGTTACCAGGGTCATAGTGGGATGGCTCGGAGATGTCTTCGGCGTGTGACTGGTGTGCCTCCTGCTTGGTGACATGCGCGTTGGAGCGGGCTAGCCGCGTGGGCCGGGGGGCTGGAATTCGGTGTCACAGGGCATGGTGGCGGTCTCCGGCGGCCCGGGGCAGGGGCCGCAGCTCCGCTGCGGATACCCGGACGAGTACTCCAGCACCTGTATGATCGCATGAGATGAGAGGCCGTATCCCATCCGTGGCCAATCCGTTATGCATGGTGTGTATGGCAGGAGGTTCTCTGAGTCAGGACTGGACGCAGCGTGGTTGGCCTATGCTTGGGTGTGACGGAGGGAGGCAGAGATGGAACACTGGGTAGTGAGGAGTAGGGTTCTCATTGGCGTCATCATCGTGGGCAGTGTCTTCATGCTGACGGCAGGGGCGGCTCTAGCCGCAGGTTCGGCGGGTGTTTCTCCGTCCCGGGTGGATGAGGCGAACGATGGTCTTGGTGGCGTCTCAAGTCCGTACGTGACGAGCAGCATCAGCGGCACAGAGCACGTCACCGGCAGCCAGATGATAGCCGGGTGCATCGCGGCGCTCTTCGACGTGCCAGTGACCGATGTGGTCACCCTTCGAAGCGACGGCTATGGCTTTGGAGAGGTAGCGACGGCATACTTCCTGGCTCGGGACAGCGGCTTGACCGTGGCCGAAATCCTCGATTTGAGGGAAGCGGGAATGGGATGGGGTGAGATCGCGAAGTACCTCGGCCTTCCACCGAGCCACCGTGATCGCAACCTTGGTCAGATCATCTCTGGGCACCTGCCGATCTCAGGCACCGTGTCGGTGGCAGCTCAGCGCTTGGCTGAACGGTTGGGGGCGACTCCAGAGGAAGTGCAGGCCTTGCTCGATGAGGGCGCTGGCTATGGCGCGATAGTTGTGGCATACAAGCTGGCCGGCGAGTCCGAGGGCGTCACGCCTGACCAACTGGTGGAGAAACGCCTGGCTGGCTCGGGCTGGGGTCAGATAAAGCGAGAGTTGAGCGAGGCCTCATCGACCACAACTGAATCCCAGGAGGGCCCGCCGGATCACGCTGGCCCGCCCGACCATGCCGGTGCACCTGAGGACCATGGTCCGCCGGACCATGCGGGTCCAAAAGACCATTCGGGGCCGCCAGATCACGCAGGACCCAAGGACAACAACAATCATTCGAAGTAGCTTGGAGAAGGATACTGGTAAGCGGCTCTAGCAGTGGGGTGGCGAGGGGTCTGGCTACCAGCAGCGCGGGAAGGCAAATCGGGGGCTTCAAGCCCCCGATTTTGTTTTGTCTAATGACTACGGCAGCGAATGCTGTTTCTAGAGGCC